>JBATHN010000056.1:0-2037 GCA_049666885.1 Desulfobacterales bacterium | reverse complement strand
GAATCCCGCCGAAATCCTTTCTATCGACTCATCTGTTTTGCGATTCCCTTCCTGCGGCGCCTGTTTCTGTCGGCCGATCGATTCACCGAAGCCATGGAAGCCAGGTGTTACATGGAGACACGCACCGACCCCGTGCTCCTGGCCCGTCCGCGTGATTGGTGGATACTAAGCGGCGTTGCCGGCGCGACCGCTCTGCTGTGGCTGATGTGAAGATGATTCGCCCAAAGGGCGATATGGGTTCAAAGATTCACCGTTCCCGGTTCAGGGTTGAAGGATTGAAGTCCTTCCTTGAACGCTGAACCCCTATATGAAACTACGCCAAAATGGCATAGTTTCTTTCTCGGTCAAACTGGCCGCTTTTCAGGCCAGCGGCTGGGCTGAACCCAGAACCATGAACCTGCTTGAACCCAGAACCCTGAATCCCGAATTCCGCCTGGGCGGGAAACCGATCACTTTAGTTTTTTCTAAACCATAGGTTTGACACGCGCGGGTTGTTCGTGTAAATCTGGTCCGTTTTTGTTGCCGTTCTGCCGAGTGCTCGCCTTGCGGCAGACACGGCGTGTAAAGCCAATCCGGGCAGTAGGAGGGGTTCAGGTTTGAAAATTGTGATCGTCGGGGCCGGTGAGGTCGGATTTCATATTGCCAGTCATCTCGCCCATGAAAACAAGGACGTGGTGGTAATCGACAAGAACGCCGATGCCTTACGCCGGGTATCGGAAAACATCGATGTCCAGGTGGTCCACGGATCCGGCAGCAGCCCGGTGGTGCTCACGGAAGCCGGCATCAAGTCGGCCGAAATCCTCTTGGCGGTGACAAACAAGGATGAGACCAACCTGGTGGCCTGCCTGATGGCCAGCATGCTCTCGCCCTCCACGAAAAAGCTGGCCCGCATTCGCAACGCGGACTACGACGACTATCACGAGCACTTCCAGCAGCACGCTCCCCACATTGACACCGTTATCAATCCCGAGATCGAGGTGGTCAAGACCATCGACCGCCTGATGCAGGTGCCCGGTGCGGTGGACGTGGGCGAGTTTGCCGACGGGCGCATCAAGTTCATCGGCATCTACCTTGAACAGACGGCCCGCTTGGCAGGAGTCCAACTCTCCGACCTGCCGTCGATGCTCGGCGACGAACGACCGTTGATCGCAGCCGTGGTGCGCGAGGACGAACTCATCATTCCGCACGGCACTGACCGGCTGATGGCCGGCGACCTGGTCTACTTCATCAGCGAGGAAGACAAGCTCAACGCTGCCCTTGAGGTGTTCGACAAACACTCCCTGCCGCTCAAGCGGGTGCTCATCATCGGTGGCGGCCGCATCGGTTTCCGATTGGCTGCCTTGCTGGATCAGCGCTCGATTCAGAGCAAGATCATCGAAACAAACCCCGAACGCTGCAGCCTGCTGGCCCAAAAACTCAACAAAGTAGTGGTGCTCTGCGGCGACGGGTCCGACCAGAGCCTGCTGGCCGAGGAGAACATCCAGGACATCGACGTCGTGATCACGCTTACCGACGATGAGGAGACCAATATCCTGGCCTCCCTTCTGGCGCGCCGCATGGGTGCCCGTAAGACCATCACCAAGATCAGCAAGTTCAGCTATCTCTCCCTGATGACCACCATCGGCATCGAGCAGGTGGTCAGTCCGCGGCTGTCGGCTATCAACTCGATCCTGCAGCACATACGGCGCGGTAAAGTCATTTCGGCCATATCGATCAAGGGCGAGCAGGCCGAGGTCATAGAAGCCATGGCCATGGAAACCTCCGACATCGTCTCTAAACCCCTCAAGCGCGTGTCCTTTCCAAAAGGGGCCATTGTGGTCGGCATCATTCGCCAGGAGAAAATCATCATCCCCTCCGGAGAGAGCGTTATCGAACCCGGCGACCGGATCATCATATTTGCCACCCGGAAGGCGATCCCCGGTATCGAGAAGATTATGGCGGTCAAGCTGGAGTTCTTTTAAAAATGCGCTGGCGTTACATCCTCAACGTCGTCGGTATTCTGAATCTTTTCTTCGGTCTGACGATGGTCTTCCCACT
>JBATHN010000055.1:0-3684 GCA_049666885.1 Desulfobacterales bacterium | reverse complement strand
TTCAATCGACCCACGAGCTCGGCATCACCGGTTCCTGTCCGATTCTTGACCGGAAGGGGAGCCTTCAAGCGGTGGTCGGTGTCGACATTACCTTGGACAGCCTGGCTGAATTCGTCGCTTCTCAGAGACTCGTGAAAAACGGGAAAATTTTTATCATAAACGATGTCGGCGAGGTCATCACCGCCGGGAGCTGGTCGACCGGTGAGACCTCCGACAAGAGCGGCGGCCGCTTGCCGCAAATAGAGGATCTCAAGATCCCGTGGTTCGAGGACGCCTATCGAAAACACCTGACCTCAGGTGTGGAAGTTCTTTCCTCGACCACTGGCGGCCGCACCTATCTGGGTTTCTTCTTTGGATTTCCCGCCTCCTTTGAAAAAAAATGGATAATTGCGTCCGTTATACCCGAGGCGGAGGTCGTCGGGCCGACCCGTAAGATCATATATCAGGCCCTGCTGATCACTGCGCTGATCACCGTAGTCTGCCTGCTTCTGGTCTATGCGGCTGCCGGCTGGATCATACGGCCGGTCAAACGACTGGTGCAGGAAGCCGGAAAGATCAAAGACTTTCAGCTCGAAGAAGTCGTGGGGGTGAAATCGAATCTCACGGAAATCCGGTCTCTGAGCGACGCTTTTATATCCATGCGTGGGGGGTTGGCCTCGTTCAGACGGTACGTTCCGGCCGAACTTGTCCGGCAGCTTATCGCTACCGGCCGCGAGGCCAAACTGGGCGGCGAAAAGGTCCTTCTGGCCATCATGTTCACGGATATTGTCGGATTCACGACCCTTTCGGAAACCCTCACGGCCGAAGATCTGATGCTGCAGCTCTCGGCCTATCTCGATCGCCTGACGCGGATCATCGAACAGGAGCAGGGCACGGTCGACAAGTACATCGGCGACGGCATCATGGCCTTCTGGGGGGCTCCGCTAGAAGTGGAAAAACCGGCCTTGCTTGCCTGTCGCGCGGCTTTGAGCTGCAGCAAAGCGGTAATCGATTTAAACCGGCAATGGCGGGCAGAAGAAAAGCCGGCCATGCCGACTTGTTTCGGTATTCATTTCGGGGAGACGATTGTCGGCAACGTCGGCTCGAGCCAGCGCATGAACTACAGCATCTTTGGCGACAACGTGAACCTGGCCTCCCGGCTGGAGGGCATCAACCGGATTTATGGTACCAAAATTATCGTCAGCCAGAGCGTCTACGAGGCTGTTGACAAACAGATGATATGCCGACCGCTGGACATTGTCGCGGTCAAGGGGAAGACGAAAAGCATCGCAATCCATGAACTGTTGGCCGTTAAAGATGTGGAAGGGGCAGAGGCGCTGACGTCTTTTTGCGCCCGTTTTGAGGAAGGGATCGACGAATACCGGGGTCACGAATGGGAGCGGGCTCTGGCGGTCTTCGAGCAGCTGCA
The DNA here is from genome assembly GCA_049666885.1 of Desulfobacterales bacterium. Classification (GTDB taxonomy): domain Bacteria; phylum Desulfobacterota; class Desulfobacteria; order Desulfobacterales; family SG8-13; genus JARFQH01. The sequence goes on along the minus strand of JBATHN010000055.1, from coordinate 2,276 downwards.
AAAAGTGGACCCTGACGATCGACCCGTACAGCTTTACGTAAAACGCTGCCGGGACATCATCGACGGCGCGGTGACAGTGCCACCGGATTGGGATGGCTCCGTGATTCTAAATGAGAAGTAGATGCCATGATATGCCACGGCATATCCGCAGAGTAATAGATACTAATTAATCCGGTGCGCGTTCAGCAATTTCAATAATTCTTTGAAGTCTTGCGGTAGATTTATGGTAGCCATTATTCAAATGCCCAAAAAAGCTTTCTTGAACCGGTCGCTCTCCAGCAGTTCTCTTCCGGGACCTTCTTCCACGATCCGGCCGGTTTGAAGGATATAGCCGCGATCGGCCAGGTCGAGCGCTTCGCGGACGTTCTGCTCCACGAGCAGGATGCTGATACCTTCCTTTTTGAGCTGCCGCACGGTGTCGAGCACCTCGTCCACCAATATCGGCGCGAGTCCTAAAGAGGGCTCGTCCAGCATCAGCACTTTCGGGCCTGACATGAGCCCCCGTCCGATGGCCACCATCTGCTGTTCGCCGCCGGAGAGGGTCGACACGGCCTGGTCGCGGCGCTCGCGCAGGCGGGGGAAGAGCTGGTAGACAAAATCGAGGTTTTTTTCTATCTGTGGCCTGTCCTTGAGAACGAAAGCGCCGAGCCGTATGTTTTCCGCCACGGACAACGGTTTAAAGAGCATCTTTTCCTCCGGCACGTAGACGATGCCGAGCCGGACGATCTCCTCGGTGCGCAGCCGCTGAATCTCGCGATCCTTGAAGCAGATGCGGCCTTCAAAGGCCTTTTGGGTTCCCATGACGGCCCGCAGCAGGGTCGACTTGCCGGCCCCGTTGGCACCCACCACGCAGACGGTTTCACCCGCATCGAGGTGGATCGAGATCCCATGCAGGACCGGCAGTCCGGAGTAGCGCACGCGGATGTTTTCGACGGTGAGTATCGGCTGTCCCATCGCTCAAGTCGCCTCGCCGGAGTGTTCACGCACGTACCGTTCCCCCAGATAGGCCTTGATGACCTTCGGATCATCGGCGATCTGCCGGGGGTGGTTGTCGGCGATCTTGCGCCCGTAGTCCAGTACGATGACGCGGTCGCTGTTGTTCATCACCAGCTCCATTACGTGTTCGATCAGCATGACCGTGATCCTCATGTCACGATGAACGGACCTGATAATCGCCAGGATCTCTTCGATTTCACCGGGATTCAAGCCCGCGGCCACTTCGTCGAGCAACAGCATTTTCGGGGACGTGCCCAGAGCGGTCGCCATGGTCACGCGTTTCTGGGCAGCGACCGGCAGTTCGCTCACCATGGCGCCGGCCAATTCCCTCAGGTTGAGCCTCTCCAGAATGTCTTCCGCCTGCCGTCTGGCTAGCGCTCGTTCGCGAGTGCGCATGAAAGCACCCACCATCACGTTTTCCAAGACGTTCAGATCGCCGGAGGCCACATACACCTGAAAGGTGCGGGCCAGGCCGCGCCGTGCGACCTCATAGGCCGGCAGCCGGGTGATGTCCTCGCCGTCGAAAATGATCTGCCCGGCGGTCACCGGATGCAGCCCGGCGATGCAGTTGAAAAGAGTGGTCTTGCCGGCGCCGTTCGGGCCGATGACTCCCAGCAGTTCATCTTTATCCAGCGCGAAAGATATCGCGTCGTTGGCGCGCAGCCCGCCGAAATCCTTTGTCAAATCGCGGACGTCCAGCAGCGGCATCAGCGCGACCTCCGTCGGCGGATTTTTTCGACAATCCCCCAGATGCCGCGGGGTTCGGCGGCGGAGATGACCATGATGATCGCGGCGTAAATGACCAGGTCGATACCGACCAGGCCCGCCGAAGCCCCCAGCCACTCCTTGAGGTAGCTTTTGAGAGGGATCAGGACGCCGGCACCGATGATCGGACCCCACAACGACCCGGCCCCGCCCAGCATGGCCATCAGGGCAATCAGGATCGAAAGGTTCAGGCTCATGGTGTCTTCGGGTTCGATGTTTTTGATGTAGCAGGCGTGAAATGAGCCGACCACGCTGACAAACGCGGTGGCGATGGCATAGGTCTTGATCTTCGCCCAGTGGACGTTGATTCCCAGCGACTGGGCCGCGTTCTCGTTGTCCTTGATCGCCCGCAGCTGGAAGCCCAGGCGCGACTTGCGGAACCAGTTCATGTAAAGGATGCCGACCAGGAAGAAGACGAAGATGACGTAGTAGTAGTACACATCTTCCCGAAAGATCAGCCTTAAAAAGTCCGGCGGCGCATATTTGATGGGGGATATCTCCAGGCCGCGCGCGGC
>JBATHN010000054.1:0-1754 GCA_049666885.1 Desulfobacterales bacterium | reverse complement strand
CGCTGATTTCCCGGATGATGCGGAACACGTTCTTTATGTCAGTCTCATAAAAATCAAGGGCTATTTTTTCTCCGGTAAACACTTTGTGCGCCCCATAGGTGGTCACGGTCGGTGCTTTGTATGACGCTACCGCCGCCATTTGCATCATCGGCTCCGGAGCCGGCGGCTGCACAGCCGGTGCAGCGATGGGCGGAGGAGTTGGGGAGGCGATCGGCTCGCGTTCCGGGGTTGCTTGCTCAATGGGAGGCGGCCCGGCTTCGGTTTGGGCCAAAATCTTCTTCCAGTCCGGCAAGTTAGCCTGTTCGAGAGGCTGCGGCGCCACTGACGACGGGCCGAAGTGAATCATCAGGACGTCGTCTTTCTGCTCGACGTCGTAATTCACGGCTTCGCGCAGCTCGATGGCGACCAGGGTCGTTTTCGGCATCGATTTATTGTAAACCGGGGTGATGCGGTTGACGGCACTTTCGAAACGCGTCGTTATCAAAGGACGATCGCGATATTTCGGCAGCTTGGTATCGAAGAGTTTCAGCTGCAGGAGTTTGTCGGATGAATTTTTCAATTCGTATGTAACCGGCCGGGTGGTGCCGACTATAATGGTCGATTGTCCGGCTTCTTCGCTCATAAAGTCGATACGGTTTACCCATGCTTCTTTTTCAGTCACGGCAACCGAGGCGGCGGTAGGCGCAGGCCGCGAATCGGTAACAACAGGTGTTGCCGGTTTTTCTTCAATCGGTTTAACCGCGGGCACCGGCTTTTCGACAGCGGCAGAGACCGCCGCCTGCGGTTCGCTTCCAACCTGGATCGTAATTCCGGAAGCTAACGGTGTGGCCGTGTAATTCTTCAGGTAGTCCTTTTCCGTGTCGATGACCAGGCGAACCTTATCAGGATAACCGTAGTAGCGCGCCTGTCGGATCCATTCGGTGTTCGCCGGAACCACCTGTTCTCCTGTGTGGGTACTTTTAAGGTTCGGGATGTCAAACACGATACGAGCCGGATTGTAGAGGACGAAGGATTTATAGTCTTTGATAGTTCCATCGGCCGTTAAATTAAGACGTGTCTGGTCCTCGGTCTTAACGATGTAGACGCCTTCGAGGTGGGAGGCCGGTGTTGTCTCTTCGGCAGCAGCGCCCAGATCTTCGGATGCACCTTGCGAATCATCGACGATGGAAGCTGCAAGCGGTTTGGCGAATTCAATTTGTAAACCGGTTCCATCATCCATTACCTCATAAGGTGCATCCTGTTTCAGGGCGATAAAAAGCCGGGACATGCCCTGATTTTCACTGATCAGTGACGCCTCGACCGATTCGATGAGTGTATTCTCCGTTACGGCTTGAGGAGCGACTGCGCTGTCGATGCCGGTGTCTCGAAAATAGAATAGAACACCCAGAGGAAAATCCTGCTTAACGGACGTATAGGTGAGTTGGCTGTTGCCTTCAACCCGTACCATACAGGATTTCGCATTCTCGGTGACCATAATCGCCGAGATGCTCTTGGCACTGGCTACCCGCTGTTCGCCGGGCGCTTCCTTGGCCACCGGTTTGTTGGCGGCACACCCGCCTGACAGTCCAAGCACGGCAATCAGAAAAATGACCAGTGCTGCGCGTTTGTTGAATTTTACAAGTAAGGTGCTCATGTGATCATTCTCCGGGGGGTTTCGGGAGTACGAGTTCTTTATTGCGAATTGTCGGTTTGCCGACAACGTCTTCGATTTCTTCCTCTACGATGACCCGATCATTTTTTATTTCGGTCACCTT
>JBATHN010000053.1:0-3718 GCA_049666885.1 Desulfobacterales bacterium | reverse complement strand
AACTGAAGAGTGAGTGGTAGGCGGAACAGGGCTTGAACCTGTGACCTTCGGCTTGTAAGGCCGACGCTCTCCCAACTGAGCTATCCGCCCACGTTCTGTCTGTGAACCTCGATCGCCTATCAGTTGCGAATTTCAAACCGTGAAAGAGCCGTATAGCTAACAGCAACGAGATGCATTGTCAAGCCAAAAATCGGCCTGGCTGTTCCGCTTGCTTGTAGCAGCAGCCTGCGTTCTTACCGGTTCTCAAATCAGATTGGCCGGCGGTTTGTCGACCCCGCTGTCGGCCGTGATCTCAAAGTTCATATCGTTTTTGGTAAACAGGGCACCACCATCCTTGACGATGATGGCATACGTCAGCACCTCGTCCATGTGATCCGCCGTGACGATTTCGATCTGTTTTTTGATCGGTTTGGGGATCTCCCGGATGTCTTTCTCGTTTTCCTTCGGGATGATCACCTTCGTGATCCCGCCGCGATGGGCTGCCAGGATCTTTTCCTTCAAACCGCCGATCGGCAGCACGCGACCGCGCAGGGTGATTTCGCCGGTCATTGCCAGGTCCCGGTGAACAGGGCGTTTGGTCAAGGCGGACACGATTGAAGTGCACATGGTGATACCGGCCGAGGGACCGTCTTTGGGAATCGCCCCTTCCGGGATATGGATGTGGATGTCGTACTTGCGATGAAACTTCTCGTCGATCTGAAGGTATGCCGCACGTGAGCGTACATAGCTGACCGCGGCCTGTGCAGATTCTTGCATCACATCGCCGAGTTTTCCGGTAACGGTCAACTGGCCCTTCCCCGGCATGATGGCCGTTTCCACATTCAGCAACTCTCCCCCAACCTGGGTCCAGGCCAGTCCGGTCACCAGACCGATCTGGTCCTTTTCTTCGATCTGACCCTCTCGAAATCGGGCCGGCCCCAGATACTTGGCCACCGATTTACTGGAAACCGTGTATGCACTCTTTTCCTTGCCCTTGCTCTTGTTCTTGAGCACCTCCTTGGCGATTTTGCGGCAGATGGAGGCGATTTCCCTTTCCAGGTTGCGAACGCCGGCCTCTCGCGTGTATTTTCGAATAACGGTATAAATAGCGTTTGGCGAAAAAAGGATGTTTTTGCCTTCGAGGCCGTTGATTTTGACCTGTTTGGGAACCAGAAACCCCTCACCAATATGAAATTTTTCATATTCCGTGTAGCCGGGCAGGCGGATAATCTCCATGCGGTCCTGAAGCGGAAGGGGGATGTCGGGCAGCGTGTTGGCAGTCGTGATAAACAAAATGTCCGACAGATCGTAGTCGACATCCAGGTAGTGATCGTTGAAAGCGTAGTTCTGCTCGGGATCGAGGACCTCAAGCAACGCCGCCGACGGATCGCCTCTGAAGTCCATGCTCATTTTGTCTACTTCGTCCAGACAGAATACCGGGTTGTTGACGCCAATCTTTTTGAGGGACTGGATGATCTTACCCGGCAGGGCGCCGATATATGTGCGCCGGTGTCCGCGAATCTCAGCCTCGTCCCGAACACCGCCCAACGACATGCGGACGAACTTCCGGCCCGTGGCCCGGGATACAGACTTGGCCAGCGAGGTCTTGCCGACGCCTGGCGGACCCACAAAGCACAAAATCGGTCCCCTGATCTTTTGCACCAGAGTTTGGACCGCGAGATATTCCAGAATCCGCTCCTTCGGTTTTTCAAGACCGTAGTGGTCTTCGTCGAGGATTTTTTCCGCATTGTCGATATCGGTGTTGATGTCGGTTTTTTCATACCAAGGCAGGCTGACCAACCAGTCGATGTAATTGCGGACCACGGTGGCCTCGGCCGACATGGGCGTCATCAGCTTCAGCTTCTTGAGCTCACTTTTAACCTTCTCGGTCGACTCCTTGGACATCTTTTTATTCGCTATTTTCTCTTCGACCTCGTTCAGATCGTCGAGCGTGTCCTCGTCTGAGCCCATCTCTTTCTTGATGGCCCGCATCTGTTCGTTCAGGTAATAGTTCTTCTGGGTCTTCTCCATCTGCTCCTTGACCCGACTCTTGATGCGTTGATCCATCTTGTAGATGTCGATTTCCATCTGGATCAGACTCAGCAGGAGCGCGAGCCGGTCGGACGGATCGATTGCCTCGAGCAGGCGCTGCTTGTCATCGATTTTAAAAGAGAAGTGTGCGGCCAGCGTGTCGGCTAATTTCGACGGCTCCTCGAGGGCGGCGACACTCGCAACCAACTCTTTGGAAAGACTCTTGTTTAGAGCGGCGTATTCCTCGAAGCTCTTTTGCACCGAGCGGCAAAGTGCAGTGCCTTCAGCAGCCGTCAACCGCGGCTCGAAGACCTTCTCCATTTCAACCTGGAAATACTCCTTCTCCGCCAAGAAGCGAACGATGCGTCCCCGGCTGTCGCCTTCCACAAGGGCCTTGACGGTTCCGTCCGGTAGTCGCAGCAATTGTAGCACTTTGCCGACGGTCCCCAGGCGGCTGATGTCGGCCTCGGTCGGATTGTCGATTCCGGCCATCTTCTGGGTGGCAAGAAATACGCGTTTGTCCCGGTTCATCGCCTCAGAAAGCGCGCTGACGGATTTGGGGCGCCCCACGAAAAGGGGCGCGACCATATGCGGAAAAACAACGATGTCTCGCAGCGGCAGCATCGGCAGAATTGTCCGACTGGGTTGGGCGTCATCGTCTTTAAATATTTTCGGTAAACTAACCATAGCAGTAACTTGTTCTCTCTGGTTTGCGATTCGTCGAGAATCGAAGGGTTGTGTAGCGGCGGTTTAATTCAGCCCGGTTCGCAAAAACGAGCAGGTTCCCGGCCCGAAACCGCGGGCCGGGTGGATAGGCGAATTTTGTATTCTCAGGCTTGCTTCTTGGTCTGTTCGTAGAGCAGGATCGGTTCCTCTTTCTTGATGACCACGTCTTCGCTGATCACACACTCTTTCACGTTTTCGAGGGATGGAATCTCGTACATGATATCGAGCATACAGCTTTCCAAAATCGCGCGCAGCCCCCTGGCACCGGACTTACGCTTGATCGCCTCGATTGCGATCGCTTTCAGAGCACTGTCGGTGAGCCTCAGGTTCACACCTTCGAGTTCGAAAAGCTTCTGAAACTGACGCAGCAGGGCATTCTTGGGTTCCTTGAGAATCCGGATCAATGCTACCTCGTTGAGCTCACCCAAAGTGGCGATCACCGGCAGGCGGCCAAGAAACTCGGGAATCATGCCGTATTTGATCAAGTCCTCCGGTTGAACGTCTTTTAGTATCTCTCCGATGCTGCGCTCATCGTCTTTTTTTATCTTGGCACCGAAGCCCATCATCTTGGATCCCAGGCGCCGCTGGATTATTTTTTCCAGGCCGTTGAAGGTCCCACCACAGATAAACAGGATGTTGGAGGTGTCGACCTTTACGAAATCCTGTTGGGGATGCTTGCGCCCGCCCTTGGGCGGCACGCTGGCGGTCGTGCCCTCGATGATTTTCAATAGGGCCTGTTGGACGCCTTCGCCGGAAACATCCCGCGTAATCGACGGGTTGTCGGACTTGCTGGCAATCTTGTCGATCTCATCGATATAGACAATGCCGCGCTTGGCTTTTTCCACGTCATAGTCCGCATTCTGCAGTAACGCCAGAATAATGTTCTCGACGTCCTCGCCCACGTAACCGGCCTCGGTCAAACTGGTGGCGTCGGCAATGGTAAATGGAACATTCAGGAATCGTGCAAGCGTCTGGGCGAGCA
>JBATHN010000052.1:0-3663 GCA_049666885.1 Desulfobacterales bacterium | reverse complement strand
CCAAGGTGACCTATGAAAACGCAGCCGATTTTTTCATCAGTCAAGGAATTAAAAGCTCGGAAGATATTGAAAAAACCGAAACTTTCGCCGTCGCCATCAACCGTTACCTCAGCCGCCTGCAATAACGTCTTCACGCCGGCGGAGTCAAAAATGGCTCGAACAGGTTGCGGCGGCGCATTGAGCGCAAATGCGATGAAAGCCATGATCCTTGCCGCCGGTTTTGGCACCCGGCTGCTTCCCTACACCGGATTCAGACCGAAAGCGTTGTTCACGATCGCCGATCAGCCGATTCTGGATCTGATAATCCGGCGGCTCGTGACGGCCGGCTGCCGCGCCATCGTCGTCAACACCCACCATCTGCATGACCAGATCGAAGCGTTCGTGGCCCGAAGCAGGTACACGATACCGGTGCAAACACGCTTTGAAGCGGTGATACGCGGTACCGGCGGTGCAGTGAAGAACGTTGCGGATTTCTGGGACAATCAGCCTTTTATGGTCGTCAACAGCGACATCGTGACCGACATTGATCTGGAAGCCGTGTATCGATTCCACCGGCAGCACCCGCAACCGGTGACATTGGTTCTGCACGACGCACCGGCGTTCAACACGGTTGCAGTCGGATCGGACGACCTTGTGACGGGCTTCGGCGGACCTGGCGCAGGCGCACATCTCCCGAACGACCGAAGGCTGGCCTTCACGGGCATCCAGGTTCTCGATCCCGGGGTTCTCGAACTCGTCCCCCCGGACTCTTTTCACAGCAGTATCGATACCTATCGGACTCTGATCGCCGAAGGACGGGGGGTCAAGGCATATATTGTGGCCGGGCACTACTGGACCGACATCGGCACTCCCGAACGCTACCGCCAGGCGGTCTACGATAGGATGACGCCCCGAGCGTTTGCACAGGTTTTGCCGGACCGTCCCCCAGACCCGATCGAACGCGAACTGCTGGCCGGTGACGGTTCCGATCGACTCTGGTACCGACTGAAATCCGGAGCGTTTTCCCTGATCCTGGCGGACCACGGCATTCGCACCGACACACGGACCGCCGAAGTCGACGCCTTTGTGGCCATCGGCCGCCACCTTCGGGCCGCCGGCATCGATGTGCCGCAAATTTACCTCTCGGATCGGTTTGCCGGACTGGTCTACCTCGAAGACATCGGTGACGAACACCTGCAGGAGACGGTCCGGCGCACCTCGCGGAGCAAGGATCTGGTCGCCCGCTATCAGCCGATCATCCGGCAGCTGATCAAAATGGCAATCACCGGCGCCGAGAATTTCGATCCGGCTTGGGCATACCAGACGCCCGCCTACAGTCGCGAACTCATCCTCGAAAATGAGTGCCGCTATTTCGTGGAGGCCTTTTTGACAAGCTATCTGGGCCTCAGTGTCTCATTTGCCGAACTGGCGGGGGAGTTCGCCCGGTTGGCCGACCGCGCTCTGTCCTTCGGTGTCAACGGATTCATGCATCGCGATTTTCAATCCCGCAACATCATGATCAGAAACGGAACCGGTGTCATTATCGATTTTCAGGGTGGCCGTCTGGGACCTGTTCAGTACGATCTGGCATCGCTGTTGATCGACCCTTATGTCAATCTGCCGCAGATCGTTCAGGATCAGCTGCTGGCGTATTGTCTGCAACAGATCGACCTGACAAGACCCGTCGATCCCCATCGGTTCCGCAAGGGCTATCATTACTGCTGCCTGACACGCAATCTTCAAATCCTGGGCGCATTCGGTCACCTCAGCAAAGTCAAGGGTAAAACCCAATTTGAAGCCTATATACCGACTGCTGTTCGAGGTCTGCACCAGCGGTTGAACCGCGACGGCGAAAACGAGTTTCCCCAACTGAACGCCATCACATCAGAGGTGGTCGACGGTTTCCGTCCCGGATAATATAGGTCCCGGGTTAAGCGGTTTCCCGCCCAGGCGGGATTAAACGTTCTGGATTGAAAAGCCCTTAACTGATTATACCTGAATAATTCTGGCTTTATAGTGTTTATAAAACCGTTTCAGCCAAGGGGTTAAAGCGGCCAATCCATACAATGGCGCATAAATTTCCGGAAATCAGCATTTTATAACCTTTGAACCCTCGTATGAAACTACGCCAAAATGGCATAGTTTCTTTATCGATCAAACTGGCCGCTTTTCAGGCCAGCGGCTGGGCTAAACCCTGAACCTGGAACCGATTAGTTAAGGTAGGTCTCAATATCAATGTTTTGGGCTGCGGTATCGGTCGTCGGCGTATGACAATACAGCCTTCTCCCCCTGGCCTTGTAAAAGCCATTATATAGTACCCATCCGCGGTTTCATAAAGGGCACTGATTAGTTTCCGATCCAGAAATCGCCATTTTCTGCAAGTTAAAGGAGGCATCACCGATGGATTCGATTAAAGTGATGGTTAACGGCCTTCCGGGCCACATGGCAGGCGCCGTGGCGCGGCACGTCTCGAGCGACAGCCGTTTCGAGTTGATCCCCTTTTCGTTCACCGGACCCGAAATTTCAGAGAGCCAAACGCGCGTTGAGGATATCGCTGTCCGTCTTGTACGGCCGGAAGACCGCAATGCCGCCTTATCGAAAATCAAGGCCGTGCACCCCGCTTTCATCAGTGTCGACTACACCCACCCGTCGGCCGTCAATTCAAACGGTGACTTTTACTGTCGCAACGAGCTGCCGTTCATCATGGGCACCACCGGAGGAGATCGCGACCGGCTGGAAGAGACCGTCCGGCAGTCGTCGACAGCGGCTGTAATTGCCCCCAATATGGCCAAACAGATCGTCGGATTTCAAGCGATGATGGCGCAAGCCGCCCGATTATTTCCCGGCCTCTTCGAGGGCTACAGTCTCGAGATCAGAGAAAGCCACCAGAAAGGGAAAGCCGATACGAGCGGGACCGCAAAAGCCATGGTGAAATACTTCAACGACTTGGGACTTCCGTTTGTGGAAGCCGATATCCTCAAGGAGCGGGAACCGGAAAGACAGAAAAACCTTTGGGGCATTCCGGAAGAATTCCTGACCGGGCACGGTTGGCACACCTACACCCTGACATCCGGCGATGGAACCGTGCGGTTTGAATTCAGCCACAACGTCAACGGCCGCGAGGTTTACGCCCGCGGCACCCTGGATGCCATTGCCTACCTGCACGTAAAACTTCAGCAAGGGGAAAGGGGAAAGGTTTTCTCGATGATCGATGTGTTGCAGAGAAAATGAGGCGCCATGATTGATGAGACTCTGAACCGCTCCAGCATCCGCGAGCCGGTGACAGGATCGGGTTATGACGCTTTGGTTACAGCTCAGAGCCGCGCGCTGGCCAAGCTCAGCCATGAGATTGCTGGAGCCATACATGGGGTAAACCAATGAAAATAAACTGAAAAATAGACATTGAACTGATTATACTATGGCTTTTCGCAATAGTGATGGCGTCCCCAACGCAACGCCAAGGAGAGGAATTCCGGAGGCTGCACCGCGGCTCGACCGATGAAATGCCGGCCTCCGGCTATTGGCCGCCGGTGCCGGTGCGCCCTTCCCTCAGATTTTTTTGCCGCACGAGATGCTCCAGATGCTCGCGCACGCCTTCATACTGCGGATCGCGTTCAAGGATCTCTCTGAACTGTTCTTCAGCCTGATCCAGATGGCCGGCTTCTTCGTAAAATAGACCGAGGT
>JBATHN010000051.1:0-17075 GCA_049666885.1 Desulfobacterales bacterium | reverse complement strand
GGCGGCAAGGCACCGGTGCCGTGCTCCCTTTCGTAATCCGCGGCAAAACGCTCCAGGTTGCCGATAGCGACCGGCTTGCCCTTTTTCCCGACGATGCACTTGCCTTCACACTGGATTTCCTGGGGGCAAACGCGGCCGCAAACCGCCGGCAGGCTGTTTTTGCTCCACAGATTTCGGATCGCCTTGGTAAATTCCTCCTCCTGGATGAGTTTGATAAAGCCTGGAATATCGACGCCGACCGGACAGCCCTCGACACAGCCCGGTTTTTTGCACTGCAGGCAGCGGGCGGCCTCCTCCAGCGCCATTTCCGGTGTATACCCCAAGGGAACTTCTTTGAAATTCCTGGCACGGACGTGAGGCTCCTGTTCGGGCATCAAGACCCGGGATTTTTTTTCGGCTTTTGCAGCTTTTTCCGCCATTACTATCCTCCAAAGCGAGTCTATCTATTTTCCGCCTCTAAATGGCCCTTTTCCACAATTCCCCGCCTGCTTCGGGACAGGTCGGCGTCAATCAGCGGAATCGCTTGTGCGGCATACAGTAGTATGCCTCCCCGCGATGCCGCTGATTTCCTTGAACTTGCAGAAAACTGCACATTTCTGGATCGGAAACTGATCATTTTTTTTAATGAAACCCTGGATGGGCTCTATCTACAATGGGTTCGTCACGCGCAATTGTTCAATCCGAACGAGCGGCATTCGCCATGTCAACGGGCATAGTCCGGTTTCAACATGCAATAGTCCTCAAAGCAGCGTTTCTCATCCTCGCAGTAGGCCTGCAATCGGAGCATCAGCTCGTCGTAGTCAACCTCGTGCCCGTCGAACTCGGGGCCGTCCACGCAAGCAAACTTGGTTTTTCCTCCCACCGTGACGCGGCACCCGCCGCACATGCCGGTGCCATCGACCATAATCGGGTTCAGGCTGACGATGGTCTTGACCCCGTACTGGGCAGTCAACTTGCAGACGAACTTCATCATCGGCACCGGTCCGATGGCCACCGCCAACTGTGTGTCACCCTTATCCAATACATCCTTGAGCGCTTCGGTGACGAATCCCTTGCGCCCGTAGGAACCGTCGTCGGTGCAGATGAGCAGTTCATGCGAGGCGCGCCGCATGTGATCCTCCATGATCAGCAAGTCCTTGCTGCGGGAGCCGATGATCGCCGTCACATGGTTTCCGACGTTCTTGAGCGCGCGGGTGATCGGATGCAAAACGGCGATGCCGGTCCCGCCGCCGACGCAAACGACGTTGCCTACCTTTTCAATTTCCGTCGCCTTGCCCAGCGGACCGATCACGTCCTGATAGGCATCGCCAACATTCAGGCTCTTGAAGAGGGCGGTCGATTTTCCGACAACCATATAGATAATGGTGAGCGTGCCCTTTTCCGGATCGGTTTCCGCCATGGTCAGGGGGATGCGCTCCCCTTCCTCGTTGGCTTTTAGAATTACGAACTGACCCGGTCGGGCCTTGCGGGCGATTCGCGGCGCCTCAATTTCATTTAAAACAACGGTCCCTTCGGCCATTTCTTCTCGTCTTAAGATTTTAAACATGGGGTGCCTCTCTCGCTTATATTGTTCTGCCTCTTAAACCGATATCGCAGACGCATCGGTCTTTGTTCCGATCTATATTACAAGCATATACTCATAATAAAATCAACCTCGAATCATACTCTTTTTACAGCGGTTCCCGGTGAAAATTTCAGCGAAGCCGGATGACTCGATAGTAAAGCGGTCTATATTTTGAGCGTTTTAATGTCCGGTTACCCGGCGTAATATAAAGGATTTATATTTTCAACCAAATTTATGACCTTTTTTCGAAGGTTTGCATTTATCAACCTGTCGTGCTAAACGCTTGCCCTACAAACAATTGTGCGCCTCCGTGCCGAGCAGCTGATTTTATCGGTCTTGCGAAAAGGGCTCATTTCCGGATCGGAAACCGATACGTGTCTCTCATTCAACGTGGAGTGACACAAACGAAACAAACCAGGCTTTTGGGAGTCCGGCAGATGAAGATATTCGACAGCCATTGCCACCTCGACGACCTCTGCTATGACCGTGACCGGCCGGAGGTCCTGCAGCGTGCGCGGGAAGCAGGGGTTGCCGCCATGATGATTGTCGGCACCGACCGGTCCAGCTCCGACAAAGCGGTTCGCCTGGCCGCGGAGTATAGCGGTTGCTGTGCGTCGGTCGGGGTGCATCCTCATGATGCCAGGGACTGCACCGATTCGCACCTCGCCGGCTTGCGCAAACTGGCTCTCGCCGACGAGGTGCGGGCCTGGGGTGAAATCGGCCTGGACTTCAACCGCATGTACTCGCCGCAAGCGGATCAGGAGCGTTGGTTTGTCCGCCAACTCGAGGTAGCCCGCGAGATGGGACTGGCCCTGATATTTCATGAGAGGGACAGCAACGGCCGGTTTATCGAACTGCTGAGTGCCCACGCCGATGCCGGACTGAGGGCCGTGATCCATTGCTTCAGCGGCAGTCATGAGGAGCTCGCTCGCTACCTGGATTTCGGATTGTACGTGGGCATCACCGGCATCTTGACCATGAAACAGCGCGGGGCAGCCCTGCGCGACATGGTGGCCACCATACCGGCCGATCGGCTCCTGGTCGAGACCGATGCCCCTTATCTCACCCCGGCACCTGAAAAAAACCACACCCGCCGCAACGAGCCTGCTTTCGTCCGCACCGTGCTGTTGAAATTGGCCGAGGTCCGCAAAGAAAATCCGGCCGTTCTGGCCGAAACCATCTGGGACAACACCTGCAGATTGTACGGCATAGAAGCGTGACGCCCGAAAAATGGGACACACCATCATACCCGCGCGGCCTCGAAGATGTCGAGCCGGTTTTTATCATTCTGACATCCGTGGACGGACTGTGAGCGGCGATAACCGGAGGACGATGCAACTCCTGAATCCGGGCTCTTGACATCAGAACCATCGCCCCTTTGACGCACATCCATATCCATGGCTTGAGCCTTTTTCCGGGCATCCCTCATTTTGCCATCATGAAGTGCACCGCTTTTTCCAGCCCGTCGATCGACAGCTCGAACATGGGAAAAATCCGGCCTATCGTTCTAACCGTTTGAGTGTAATTCCACATATCTTCCGCCATGGGATTGAGCCAGACCGCGTGCGAAAAGGTATCGGCCAGAAATTTGAGGCATTCGATGCTGGGTGTTCCGCTTCTTTCCTCGATATGAATCGAACCATCGGCGACCATCAGTTCGTAGGGCGCCATGCTGGCGTCGCCGACGATGAACAATCGGGTTTGCGGATCGGCCGCAGCAAACTCGGCGATCGGCTTCGGTTTGCGAAAACGGGCCGAATCTTCCCAGAGGGTGCTGTAGATGGTGTTGTGAAAAAAATAGGTTTTTAGGTCTTTGAACTGTGACCGGGCGTAATCAAAAACCGTCTGCACCACGGAAATGTAAGGATCCATCGAATACCCTCCGTTGTCGATCGCGAGAATCACCTTCAGGCGATCCTTAAGACTGCGTTCGAAAACGATCTCGATTTCGCCCCCGTTTTTCATTGTTTGATAGAGCGTTTCATCGATATTGACCCGATCCTTGGGACCCACCGGCACCAGGTTGCGCAGCCGCTTCAACGCCTCTCCCACCATCGGCCGCGTCAACGGCCCGCTCAGGGAATAGTCGCGGTAGCGACGGTCCAAAGCGACTTTCACGGCCGACTTGTTTCGTGAAACGCCGCCCACGCGCATTCCGCCTGGATGATAACCCGAATGGCCCACTGGTGAGGTCCCGCCAGTGCCGATCCACCGGCTTCCGCCGTGATGTTCACCGGTCTGATCCTTGAGTCGTTCTTTGAAGTATTCGATCAGCTCTTCCGGGGTCAAGCGGTTCAACTCGGATTCATCGATGCCGAGGGCCTCGGCCAGCGCACGAGGCTCTTTCAACCATTGGTCGAGCATTGCCCGGGCGATATCGTCCAGTTCGACACCGCTGACATCCGGCAACTCGGCGCCCTCGAAGTGGTGCGCGAATGCCTGGTCATACAGGTCGAAATAGCGCTCGCTCTTGACCAGAATCGATCGTGAGGCCGTATAAAAATCGTTGAGGGAATTCACCAGCCCGCTCAGAAGCGCTCGGTGGAGCGTCAGAAACGAGGTCGGGCTCACTGGAATCCCGACGTTTTTGAGAGTGTAAAAAAAGTCGATGAACATTTCAGAACAGTCTTTTCCTGCGGAGCAGTTCGTTTGTTCGCTGCAGATCCTGACTTTTTTTGAATAGCACTCCCAGATAAGGGATTTCACCGGTGGCCAGCTTCTTGGGTTTGAAATCGGGATCGGCATTGAGCGCCCGCACCCAGTTGATCAGCTCTCTGGTGGCCGGTTTTTTTTCGATTCCCTCCATTTCACGCAGTCTATAAAATGCCGTCACCGAATTTTCCATCAGTTCTGCGTCCAGATTGGGAAAGTGGACGGCAATGATGTTGCGCATCATTTTGGGCTCCGGGAAGGCGATGTGATGAAAATTGCACCGGCCCAGGAAGGGATCCGACAAGTCTTTCTTGGCGTTCGAGGTGATGATGATAACCGGACGGGTACGGGCCTTGATGGTTTTATCGATTTCGATGATGTCGAACTCCATTTGATCGAGGACATCGAGCATGTCATCCTGGAAATCGGTGTCGGCCTTGTCGATTTCGTCGATCAGCAAAACCGTGCGCATTTCGGCGGTGAACGCCTGCCCGATTTTCCCCATCCGAATGTAGTCCTCTATGTTGCTCACATTCCGGCTGGAGTCGCCGAAGCGGCTGTCGTTGAGCCGCGTCAGCGTGTCGTACTGGTAGAGCGCGTCGATCAGTTTCATGCTGGATTTTACGTTCAGAACGACCAGCGGCATCTTCAGGCTCTCGGCGATGGCATGGGCCAGCATGGTCTTGCCGGTGCCCGGTTCACCTTTCAGCAGCAGCGGCATTTCAAGGGCCATGGAAATGTTGATAATACTGGCCAGTTCATCATCGAGAACATATCGGGTGGCCCCCGCAAAATGTGCCGATCCTTTTTTTTCAGACATGTGTGACCTCACGTGGTAGATTCAGGTTGCCTTCAGCCTAAGGGTTCACGAAAAAATAAGTTGGCAATTATGGGCGAGATGGCGCCCGGCCTGCAAGGCGCGAAACCGCAAGACCATCTGGATATTCCGAGTTTTCACACCGCAGCCGGACGGGATGCATCGGTGTCCAAAATATGATGTTTTTTTAGCCTATTGTATTGTCACACATAAATGGTTTTCATCCCTCAACTTTGAACGTTGAACCCGGAACCCGGAACCAATCAGTTTAGGTTTAAGTGAGCCCTAAAGTCGCCCGTACCCGGTCCGAAACCTCGCGCGTGAGCTGCAGCACCTTCTCCGCCAGTTCCAGCGGCAAGGTTCCTGCCCCGCAACTGGGCGTGATCAGGGATTGTGACACAATCCGACGACGGTCGATCCCCAGCGCCTCGACACTCGCTATCTCTTCATACCATTTCTCCGAAAGGGAAGCGGCGGTTTCCTTGACGATATCGTCCTGGCTCCCGGTGGGAACGATCCCCCAGGCCAATATTTTTCCGGCCGAGATGAACCGGCGGATCAGCTCGGGGTAGAGAATAAACCGGTCGAAGAACGCATAAGCGTCGAAGTTGACGATATCGGCGGATGATTCCAGAATCAGGGACCAGTCGGTGTTCGCACAGACGTGCACCCCCGCGATACCGCCGGCCTCATGGACGGCCTCGATGACTTCGGCCAGGCAGGCGGCAACGTCTTCCCTGGAAACGCTGATGAATTCGGATGTGCCGAAACCGGCCAGGGCCGGCTCATCGAAAAATATGATGACCGGTCGCCCCGAACCGGACAAGCGACGGACTTGCCAAACGGCCTTCAGGGCCAGAAGTTTTACGGCCGCATCCCGCAGCTGAGGGTTGTAGAATATGGCCTGCCGATTTTCGTCGTGGACACCGGTACAAAAGGTGAATGGGCCGGTTACCTGCCCCTTGACGGCGATCGGCGCCTGAGACCGGTCGGCCAGCTGCTCCATCAGGGCCGCAAATCCGGGGGCGGTTTCCGCACCAAGAGCAAAGCGGGTTCGGTCGATGTCCGCCCCTCCTTCGGTCACCGCCACGAATTCCTCGTAAAATGCCAGCACCTCGTTGTCGAAATCCGGTGCCGATGTGTCGACATAGGTGCGGTCGCCGGCGGAGCGAATGCCCGGCAGACCCGGAAGAAACTGTCGCATCATGCCTTCTTGAGCGTGAACCGGCAACTGGACCCACATCGGTATTTCCGGCGTATAGCGGAATACGAGTTCACTGGCCGCGGCATGATCCTCTAACGGCAGGCTGCCGATCAGAAGCGATCGACAACCCGCTACGAACTGATATGACATTTGTAATTCCTGATCTTCCAAGCTCTATCGACATTAGATTCTCGAAGTTCGTCAAAAATCAATATAGTGTCCATGCACATTCAAAGACCACCGTCGATTGGTTTCCGTTCCGGAAATGCGGGAAAACGCCATCTATAGACGAAATCTGGATGGTTAACATGAAAGGCCATGAATGACAAGCTGATTTCAAAGAACCTTCGAGGAATTGGAAGGATCGATGGGCTGGATATCCGTTTGGCGGTCTTCATTTGTAATGATTGACACGTTCACGCGCCGATGTTATAGATGAGTCAATTACTAATAGGATGAGTATCTGCAATAAATTTAAAGATTGCAGGATCTTACTTTCGAATGCATCCCGACCCCACTATCGGAGAACACTACCGTTGACGCAGGAAGTACAGCCGGTTAATCTTCGACGGTATGTCGCCCGCCAGGCACAGTGGTGAAAGATGTTCGGGATTGATACGACAAGGTGACACGTGGCCGACATCATTTCCATCGATGACAAACTGACTCAGTCAAGAGAAAAAAAGGACGCCATCGTCAGGAAACAGAAAATTCAGGCCGTCCGGAAGGTTTTCCAGTGCACTCACTGTGCGTTTAAGTGCGAAAAATGCGGCACCCAGATCGGCCCCACACATAGCCGCATGGAAACCGAAAGCCGCAAAAGGAAGATACCGTATCGTCTTTGTGAGAGTTGTACGGAAGAGTACCACGAATACTTCGAGCGTCGCAAAGGCCGCGGCGACCCCGCCAACTACTGGCACAATGACGCCTGGCTCGAATTATGGCGTAAATGGATCGCCTATCAGGAAGCCATCGATCGTTACCTGAAATCCAAAGAATTTCTGCAACTCTTGCAGGAAATCAAGCAAAAAAGGCCCGACAAATAGCAGGAGGCATATATGTTTGGAATCGGAATGCCCGAGTTGATTATTATCCTGGTGATCATATTGATCATTTTCGGGGCCGGCAAACTGCCGGAAATCGGTTCCGGAGTGGGCAAAGCCATCCGGAACTTCAAGGGCGCCACAAAAGAGGATGAAACGCCGAAGGAACCTGAAAAAATCGAAGAAAAAAAAGACGCTTAAAATTTATGACGAAGCAGCGTTAACTGCGTCGGTCACATTCAACCGCCGAGGGCAGTTTTTCTCAATACTGCCCTTCGACCCACCCTGACGACTAAGCCTGTCACCCCAGTCCACCCATAGCTGTTACCGCGCACAGCGATTGGATATCGGTCAACCGCTGCAGCTCAGCGTGGAGTCTTAGAACGGGATGTCATCATCCTTCGAATCCATGTAAGGGGGCTCAGAATCGGGAAGCGGCGGACCGCCGTAAGCATCACGCGGTTTAGACGACTCCTTGGGACTCAGGAACTGCACATCGGTGGCGACGACTTCGGTCGTGTATCGCTTATTGCCGTCCTTGTCCTGCCAGTCGCGGGTTTGAAGACGGCCCTCTATATAAACCTGGCTCCCCTTTGACAGATACTGGCCGCATATTTCCCCGAGTTTTCTCCAGGCGACGATACGGTGCCACTCGGTACGTTCTTTTTTCTCGCCGCTGCCCTTGTCGGTCCATTCCATGGACGTTGCAATCGAGAAGGATGCGACGGCAGTGCCGTCCGGCGTGTAGCGAACTTCCGGATCGCGTCCCAGGTTGCCGATCAGGATAACTTTGTTGATTCCTCTGGCCATGGTGTCGGTACCTCCCTCCTGTCGTGCCGTTTACTGCATTTGGGGAGTGATACAGAATCCCGGCCTTAAAGTCAATGTCGGAAACATTCTCAGGCCCTAAAGGATTAGTGGAAGAGCACGCGTTAACAGATTTACAAAACCGCCCTTAACTGATACCTAAAGTGAGCGATGCAAACAGAAACAAGAGCGCTCAATCCCCGTCGGGGATATGTCTACGTGATATTGGCCGCCCTGCTGTGGGGGGTTTCCGGGTCTTCTGCAAAATTTCTCTTCAATAGCGGCGTCACGCCATTTCAGGTGGTCCAGCTCAGACTCACCATTGCAGCTGTGATTCTGATGGGTTGGCTGTCCATCCGCAATCCCGCCTTGTTGAGAATCGCACGCAGAGATATCTGGTATTTTGCGCTGTTCGGTGCGGTCGGGATGGGAGCCTGTCAGTTCACCTACCTCTTTACGATAAGCAAAATAAAGGTGGCGGCCGCGATCTTACTCCAGTACCTGGCACCTTCTTTCATCGCCGTGCACGCCGTTGTTTTCGCCCGTGATCGGTTGAGCGCTTCGACCGTCCTAGCGCTGGCGGGCGCCACCATAGGCTGTTACCTGGTTGTCGGAGCCTACGATCTCCAACTCCTGAGCCTTAACCTGGTCGGTGTCTTCAGCGGCATCCTCTCGGCGGTTACCTTCGCCTGGTATTCAATTCACGGAGAATACGGTATGCGCCGCTACAATCCGTGGACCGTTCTGTTTTACGCCCTGTTGTTTGCGGCCCTGGTGTGGAACATTCTGCATCCGCCCCTGGAAGCGTTTTTTCACCGTTACGGTGCTGCCGAGTGGGGCTGGGTCCTCTACATCGGCATTTTGGGGACCCTGCTGCCGTTCGGCCTCTACCTGGAGGGTGTCAACCTGATCCGATCGACGCGTGCCAGCATCACAGCCATTCTCGAACCAATCACCGCCGGTGTGGTCTCTTATGTTTTCCTCAAGGAAACCATGGCGCCGCTCCAGATCGCGGGCGGACTGCTGGTTATCGGTTCCATCGTTTTGCTGCAACTCAAGCAGGAGCAGGACGAGAAGGCCCCGGCCTTGATGCGGGCCCGCAGAGAGGGATAGAGATCCAGCGATAGAAAATCACGGGGCTTTAGAAAAAATCCTTATCCAGACCGAATTCACCTATCCGATGCCGGCTTTTGAAAAACGCATTAAACGTCAGGTCGTCGCTCGTTCAATGGAATTCTTCGCCGCGGCGAGTCCCGGCCTCGAACCCTTGTGCCTGCGCGAGCTTCAGGCATTGTCATTCGTCGGCCCTGAAGGCCGCGCGGCCGAGGGCGGAGTTTCCTTCAACGGCCGCCTCCACGACGTCTACCTGGCCAACCTCTGCCTTCGCACGGCCAACCGGATTCTCATGCGGATCAGTGCCTTCACGGCTTCCAATTTCTTCAAACTCGAAAAAAAACTGGCCACGATACCTTGGGAGCTCTATCTGCATCCGGGCCAACCGATCCGATTTCATGTTACTGCCCGCCACTCCCGCCTCTATCAGAGTGTTGCTATCGCCGAACGATTTCAAAAAGCCATCGATGCCCGCTGGGATGTGGTAAGGGTCCACCCGGAGCCGAATGAAAGTACGAATCTGAGCCAGCGAGTTTTTATCCGGGTGATCGACGACTATTTTGCAATTTCGCTGGACAGCAGCGGGGAAAGCCTCTACCGGCGCGGGCTGAAAAAACAGGTAACGGCCGCTCCTCTCAGGGAGACGATTGCGGCAGCCATGCTTATCCTGGCGGGATACTCACCACCTGAACCGCTGATCGACCCGATGTGCGGGGCGGGTTCTTTTTCTCTCGAGGCCGCAATGCGGGCGCACAACATTCCGGCCGGCTGGTTCAGAGATTTCGCCTTTAGCGGCTGGCCGGCCTTCGCGCTCACCCGCAGACGTTGGAAACACACAAAAGACCAATGCGCCCAACGAATTGTCGACACCGGCCATGCCGCCATCTTCGCAGCTGACATCGACCCGTCCGCATGTAAGACCCTCGAAGAGAACGCCGCAAATGCCGGCCTATCAGCCTCCATCGCCGTGTCCAACCGCGATTTTTTCGACCTGACGCCCCGTGAATTCGGCCTCGCTCCGGGTCTGCTCACCATCAACCCGCCATTCGGCCGACGCATGGGGTCTCCGAAACAGAGCGACGCGTTGTTTCAAGATCTATGCAACCGGTTGAAAGCCGTATGGCACGGGTGGCGGGTGGCGATAGTCGTGCCGCGGAAAGGCCTTCTGAAACGAATCCCATTTCCATTCTCCGCCCAAGAAATCCGTCACGGCGGTCTCAGGCTCTACCTGACAACTGGACATTTAAGGTCGTAGGGAACCCACAGATGCAGAACCATAAAAAAGACGTCCGATTTTCCTGCCCCCTGGACTGCTTTGACGCATGCGGTCTGGTGGCGACAGTGGTCGACAACCGTGTCAGCAGGATTCGCGGCGACCGGGATCATCCCCTCACCCGCGGGATCTGCTGTATCAAGGGCTTTAAACTTCTCGAAAGACACTACCACCCGCAGAGGCTGACCTCACCACTCAAGAGAGCCGGCCGAAAATGGGTTCCGGTGACCTGGCCGGAAGCCCTTGACGACATCGCCGACAGGCTGACCCGGACCATCGGACAATTCGGCTCCGCAGCTATCCTGAATTACGCCGGCAGCGGCCATGGCGGTCTGACCAAAAAGGTCGATGAGATTTTTTTTAACCATCTTGGCGGGGTCACCGCGCCACGCGGCAGTCTGTGCTGGGGGGCTGGGATGGCAGCCCAGCGATATGATTTCGGCGAGGCCCGCGGTCACCATCCGATAGACATTGCCCGATCCAAAATGATCATCCTGTGGGGCCGCAACCCGGCCGACACCAACAGGCACCTGGTGCCGTATATCCGGCAGGCCCGGCAATCGGGTGCCACGATCGTTCTTATCGACCCCCGCCGTTCGGCCTCGACCAAACTTGCCGATCACCACCTGGTGGTGCGACCTGCCACCGACGGCGCCCTGGCATTGGGCCTGGCATATGCGATCATCGCAAACGGCCGGCACGATGCCGAGTTCATAAAAAAACGGGTGCACGGCTTTGAGCGCTTTAGGCAGTCGATCCAACACTTCACACCCGAATGGGCGGCAGGGGTGACCGGGATCTCCCCTGATACGATTACTTGGCTGGCGCAAGCTTACGCCGAGCAAAAGCCCGCCGGCATCATTATCGGCTATGGCCTTCAGCGTTACGGCAATGGCGGAAATGCCGTGCGCAGCATCGACGCCCTGGGTGCCATTACCGGCAGCATCGGTGTTTGCGGGGGCGGTGTGAATTATGCCAACCGGTTTTTCCCCGACTACATCGGCGGGGATTTTAAAAAAAGCCAGGCTCAAGCCCGCAACCAGCGGACGTTTTCAATTGCCCGACTGGCCGAATACCTGGAAACCGAGGACAAACCCCCGATCCGGTGCATCTTCGTTTCAAAAGCCAACCCTCTGGTCCAGGGTCCGGACATCAAGCGAACGGCAGCGGCATTTGCGTCAATAGAGTTCAAGGTGGTTATCGATTTATTTATGACCGACACGGCCCGCCACGCCGACCTCGTCCTGCCGTGCACCAGCGTACTCGAAGAGGAAGATATCATTCACTCCAGCATGTTCTCACCCTATGTCAATTACTCCGGGCGGGCGGTTATGCCGCCGGCGGGCGTCATGGGTGAATACGAGATTTTCAGAGCGCTGGCCGACCGCATGAGGCTCCCGGAGTATCCCCGGTACGGTCGCCGGACGTTTTTGGAGCACGCCATCGGTCCTCTGACCGAGGCTTACGGCGTGAGTGTCGAAGACCTGAAGCAGGCTCCCTTTACACTCCCGGAGCATGCCGTTCCCTGGCGGAACGGCTTATTCGCAACGCCCAGCGGCAAATTCGAACTCCATTCTGAAGTTGCGCGGGCCGATGGATGCAGCCCGGTAGCAACCTATATCGAGGCCGCCACCGGAAACCCGGATTATCCTCTGCGGCTCATCACGCCACACCGGCGCGAGTCGATGCACTCCCAACACTTTGCTTTCATCGATGACATACCGGAAGCGGTGGTCAGCCCTGAAACACTCCAGGCCTTCCGTCTTACAGACGGCGAACGCGCCCTGGTATCGTCCGACCGGGGCACCCTGGAGGTCAGAATCCGCTGTGACAGCGGGGCGGCGGCGGATGCGGTGACAATCGAGCAGGGGTGGTGGCACAAGAGCGGTTCGGTCAACGTATTGACATCGGACCGGACTTCTGAAATGGGCGAACAGGCTGCTTACTACGATTGTTTCGTAACCGTGGCGCCGGCGGCTGAAGACCTGAAATGATCACCGATATGAGCATCCGTTTCCCGGTGCCTTGTACCAGCAAGATCAGCGCCGGGGCCCGCTTGATTAAAACCGGGCGAAACCCGTACCCGGTGTCCGTCGATCCGTACGATGCGAACCGCACCCGCATCGCCGTGGTCCAGGTAACCGGCATCCTTCTCGGGGCCGAGCAAACCGACAGCGGAGTAGAATGAAACCCATAATTTCCCCTACGACCCGGGTGGCCTGTGTCAGTTGTGCGCTCTTGGCAATCGTCTGCTCCACCGGTTCCCCGTCAGCCGCATCCGACAAGGATCCTGTTAAAGAGGCCGCACACGGCCTGGGGATATCCTTTCTCGGCAACCTGTCCGACCACAGCATCAGTGAAGCCAGCGGTATCGTCGCGTCTCGACGCCGCGCGGATATCCTGTGGGTGATTAATGACAGCGGCAACGAACCTCTGATTTATGCCGTCGGCCTCGATGGATCGGATTACGGTCACGTGCCCATTCGCAACGCCCGCAATCAGGACTGGGAAGACCTCGCCGCCTTTGTCTACAACCGAACCGCTTTTCTACTGATCGCCGACTGCGGTGATAACGAAAACCGGCGGAAATCCTGTGTCCTCTATATTGCAGAAGAACCGCGTGTCGGCCCGGTGGGTATCGTCGAAAAGGCGCCGCTGGAATGGTCGTATCGCATCGAGTATGTCTACGCCGACGGTCCGCGGGATTGCGAGGGTGTCGCGGTCGATGTGCAACGCCGGGAAATCCTGTTGTTGACCAAGCGTACCGAGCCTCCCATTATCTACTCCTTGCCTCTGACCCTCACTCAAAGCGATAAGGTACAGACGGCCCGGCCGGTGACGAGGGTTGGTGGAATACCCAAACCCACAGCCGAAGATTTACGCGAAGATCCCCTATACGGTCGCTTTAGTTCACAACCGACGGCCATGGACCTTTCTCCTGACGGTGCACTCATCGCCATCCTGACCTACAAACAGACTTTTCTGTTCGATCGGAAACTAAATGAAAGCTGGTCGCAGGTATTTGGTCGAGCGCCTGTGCCGCTGGTCATTCCCCGGATGCGGCAGGCCGAAGCGCTTTGTTTCAGTTCCGATGGCGGGAGCCTCCTGATGACCTCTGAAAAGCTTCCGGCCCCTCTTTACCGACTGGACATCAAACCGTAGCTCCTTATTTTCTCGTTTGCCAACGAGCTCATAAACCATCAAACAGGGAGGCTTTCGTAAATGACACCCGATATTGCCTTGACGCTTTTTATTTTGGCAACTGCCGTCGTTCTGCTCATCACCGAATGGATTCCCATGGAAGTGACCGCTCTTCTCGCCCTCGGGGCCGTGGCGCTGACAGGGCTGGTAAGCCCGGTCGAGGCGCTGGCCGGCTTCAGCAATCCCGCCGTTGTCACGGTTTGGGCGGTGTTCATTTTAAGCGGCGGCCTCACGCTCACCGGCGTGGCCAACATAATAGGCGGCTTCGTGCGCCGGATAGCCGGGCGGAGTGAAATCTCTATGATCGTCGTCATCATGCTGAGCGCCGGCGTCATGTCGGCGGTAATGAACAACGTGGCGGTGGCCGCCCTCATGCTGCCGGTGGTCATGGGCCTTGCCCACCACACACAAACACCTCCGTCACGCTTGCTGATGCCGCTAGCATACGGGTGTCTTCTCGGCGGTTTGACCACCCAGATCGGTACCCCTCCCAACATTTTGGTGACCGACGCCCTTCAGGAAAATGGATTCAAACCGTTCACCTTTTTCGACTTCACACCGGTCGGAATCATCGTTATGTTCAGCGGCATCGCTTTCATGGCCCTTGTCGGCCGGCACATGCTGCCCCGACGCGATGTTGTCAAAGAATCGTCCAGTCGCCGTGAGAATTTGAGCGATCAGTACGGCATCCAGCAACACCTTTTCTCTGTCAGGATTCCGCCGCAATCTCCCCTGGTCAACAAAACCCTCGCCGCCAGCCGCATGCATTCCGCGGTCGGTTTGAACGTCATCGGTATCACTCGAACCGATCACACTCTAACGGCGCCCGGACCATCGGAGCTCCTTCAAGCCGGAGATCTGTTGACGGTTGAAGGCCGGATTGAAAATTTTATGGAGGTCAGCAACTGGAACCGCCTGGTTATTGAGGATGAACCCGTCAATTTTCACACCCTCGTGGCGGGAGACTTGGACATCTTAGAGTGCCGCCTGGCGTCCGCTTCCAAGTTTTGCGGTCAAACGCTGTTAACGCTTGATTTTCGAAATCATTTCGGCGCTATCGTTCTGGCCCTCCAGCGTGACGACAGCATCAAGCGCGTTGACCTTCAGCATATTCCTCTGCAGGCGGACGATGTGCTCCTGATAATGGGGCGCAAGGAAAACCTGGAAAAACTGAAGGACCGGAATGAGTCGGATCATTTTCAGACAGTGACCCCTGAAGATATTGGTGAGGTGTACAGCCTTCATACGCGACTGCTGGCCATGCGGGTCCCCAAAGGTTCTGTATTGGCCGGAAAAACCCTTCGGGAGAGCCGGCTGGGTGCGGCGATGGGAATCCGAATCCTGAGCATCAAGCGGAAAAGCGGCCGGTCGATCATCCCCGAACCCGGTGAAGTTCTGCAACCCGAAGACCATCTCATCGTCGAGGCCCGCAGGGAAGACATAATGATTCTGGAGGGGCTGAGGGGGCTTCAGGTCGACCGCAGGATCGAACCCAGAATAGAAGAGCTGACAGCCGGCGAAACCGGTCTGGTGGAAGCCATCCTTTCTCCCCAAACAGCTCTGGTTGGAAAAAGCCTTCGGCAACTGGCTTTTCGGGAAAAGTATGGACTGAACGTGCTGTCCGTCTGGCGTCAGGGAGAAGCCCTCTTCAGCGACTTGCCTGATCTGCCCCTCCGTTTTGGGGATGCCCTACTGCTGTTCGGCCCCCGCCAAAAGCTTCAGCTGCTGGGACGCGAGCCCGATTTTATTGTCTTAAGGGAAATCGTCCAGGAAATTACCCATCCCGGAAAGGCCAAAACCTCGACGCTGGTCATGGTCGCCGTGCTGCTGCCGGTCATCATGGGCTGGGTCCCTATTTATATTGCGGCCGTTATCGGTGCGGCGTTGATGGTTTTGATGCGCTGTTTGACCATGGAAGAGGCCTACCGACAGATCGAATGGAAAGCGGTTTTTCTCATCGCCGGAATGCTGCCGCTCGGAACCGCCCTCGACCAAACCGGGGCTGCGAAGCTCATTGCTGAAGGGGTGGTGGCCTTTGTGGGCCCTTACGGCCCCAAGGCCGTGATGTTCGGCCTGGTGGCCTTAACGTTTCTGGCAACCTGCTTCATACCGACCGCGGCGCTTGTCGTCCTCATGGCGCCGATTGTGTTCAGCACGTCCGCCAGTATGGGGCTGTCACCCTACGGACTGCTGATGGCGGTCGCCATGGCGGCTTCTGCCAGTTTCACAACACCGATCGCACACCCGGCCAACATCCTGGTCATGGGTCCGGGTGGGTACCGCTTTATTGACTACCTCAAAATCGGCGGGCTGCTGACCATCGTCATTCTGGTCGTCATTTATTTTGTCGTGCCCATCTTTTGGCCGCTGCAGCCCTGATTCGTTGATCACCGCAGAAGGAAACGGTTCAGGCTCGGTCGTCGGTGAAATGAAGCCGCGTCCTTAATACTCTTTTCCTGGAGGTACCAGAACCGTACCTTGCTTGACAACGTCGGTTCAATTGATAAATTGTAGGCAAAAATAGAGGTGCCAGATGAAGATTCTTATCACCGGCGGGACCGGTTTCATCGGAACGGCCATTACCAGTGATCTCCTGGAAAAGGGTCATTACATTGTGGCAACCGGCACATCTCCCCGGCCCGATATGGTGAGTCACGACAGGTATCGCTTCATCCAAGCGGATACGGCGCGGGAAGGCCCCTGGCAAGCGGAACTGGAAGATGTCGATGGCGTCATCAATCTGGCCGGCCGCAACATCATGGGCCGATGGACGAAACGCTACAAAAAAGAAATATACGACAGCCGAATACTGACCACCAGCAACGTGGTGGACGCCCTGGCGGTTCACAGGGGTACCTTTCTGTGCAGCGCCTCGGCGGTCGGCTACTATGGCGACCGGGGCGATGATATTCTGACCGAGACCGAGCCGCCCGGAAAAAATTATTTGGCGCAGGTCGGCCAAGATTGGGAAGAAGAGGCCTTGAGGGCCGAAGAACACGGTATCCGGACAGTGGTTATGCGGTTCGGAATCGTGTTGGGCAAAGGCGGCGGGGCACTCCAAAAAATGTTACCGGCTTACCGGATGTTCGTCGGCGGCCCACTGGGTGACGGCAGTCAATGGTTTCCGTGGATCCATTTGCAAGACGTTGTATCGGCCTGTCTTTTTTTGATCGAAAATGAGCACCTGAAAGGAACGTTTAATTTCTGCTCCCCCAATCCGGTCCGCAACCGTGAACTGGCCAAAACCCTGGGCCGGGTGCTGGGCGTGCCGGCAGTGATGCCGTCACCCAAACTCATGCTTCGCTTGGCCCTTGGAGAAGCCGCATCGGCTCTGTTCGACAGCCTGCGAGTTGTTCCAGAAAACCTTCTGAGCAGCGGGTTCAGCTTCAGTTACCCCGAGC
>JBATHN010000050.1:0-2140 GCA_049666885.1 Desulfobacterales bacterium | reverse complement strand
GCGGCGTGGTTGCGCTGGCCGCCTGCGGTCCGGAGCGCATGGCTTACGGCGCTCCCCGGGATCTTTTGCTCGGGTTGCGTTTTATCAGCGGAAAAGGGCACTTTGTTTCAACCGGCGGCAAAGTTGTTAAAAATGTGGCCGGCTACGACATGACGCGACTGGTGACCGGCTCGGCCGGTACCCTCGGTTTTATCACTCGGGCCACCTTGCGGGTGGCGATGATCCCCGAGAGCTGCACGGCGGTGACGGCCGGTGGCGACCTGAAGCAGTGTGCCGCCCTGGCAACTGCCCTCATTACCTCGAACCTGATACCGACCTTCCTTGTCGCTACCGCAAACGGCGATAACCATGATCTCGCAAAAGAGGATCACCCGAATTGGCGGCTTCACGTTGGATTCGAGGGCTTTGCCGGAACGGTCCGGGATCAGGCCAACCGGGTCGGTGAGCAGTGCGAGTCTGCGGGTTTACGAAATGTCGCCCTGAAGGAGTACGACGTTTATGTCGGCAATTTCAACCCATACCTGGAGAGCCTGATCCAGCAGACCTTTATTCTGCGAGCGGATTTGCCCCTTGCAAATGTTGCCGGGTTTATCAAATCCGCGGGCAGTCATCTCTTGCAATCGAATGTGATGCTCGATTTGGGATGCGGTCGCGTACTGAACGGATCGGAACATGTCAGTGATGAGGATTGGTCACAATTGTGCCGCTTGGCTGATCGATATGGCGGACATGTGCTGCTGGAAAAAGCACCGGTCGAGTTTAAGCAGCGTCATGACGTCTTCGGCCTTAAACGGTCCGATTGGCAGATCATGCGCCGCGTGAAAACCGCCCTCGATCCAAATCGTATTTTCGCCCCCGGCAGGCTGCCCGGTAAGGTATAAAGGATTCCGATGGGAATTGTCGCGTATTACGACGAAATTGCCCAGTGCAATAAATGTGGGTTTTGTCAGGTGGCCTGCCCGATTTTCCGCGCCACCGGGCACGAATCCGGCGTGGCGCGCGGCCGCCTGGCCTTGCTGCGTGCCATAATCGAAGGCCGTTTGGACTGGTCCGATGACATCGAAGCCCCGCTCTTTGACTGTCTGCTTTGTGGGGCCTGCACATCCAATTGCTTCCCCGCCATTCCGACCTCCGATCTCCTCATCCGGGCGCGTTCCGAATATCTGACCCAGGCCGGCCGAAAACCGATCCACCGCCTTCTGTTCGACCATTTGTTACCGTATCCCGATCGTCTCCATGTGGCAGCGCGGGCTGTGGCCCTGAGTAAAAAAGCCGGACTCTCAAACCTGGCGCGTGCCCTGGGATTGCTGCGCATCTTCGGACGTGATTTTGCCAGTGCGGAAGACATCGTCGAGAAGCTGCCGGTGACAGCATTTCGCGACCGTAACCATCCCGGCGTCTACCAGGGCAGCGGCAAAGAGCTGATCATCGGTTACTTCATCGGGTGCGGCGTCGATATCATCCAGCAGCAAACCGGAACCGCCACACTGCAATTGTTGCGGCAAATCGCTCGGCAGGTTCACATTCTCGACAACTGCTGCTGCGGTTTGCCGGCCTATTCGTTTGGAGACCAGCAGATTGCGCAAAAACTGGCGCAAAAAAACATGCAAGCGCTCGCATCCGGCCCCTATGACATCATCGTCACCGATTGTTCCAGCTGCGCATCATTTCTCAAAAAATATCCCAAGCTGTTTTCCGAAGAAGACAGTCGCCATGAAGCGGCCAAGACGTTTTCCGCAAAAGTCCGGGATCTGACAGAATGGCTGAATAATGTCACGGTGCCGGCGCCTGCGACCGATGCCGCCATCAGGGTGACCTATCACGATCCCTGCCACGCCTCCCGGGGGCAGGGCCTTGTGAAAGAACCCCGCGACATTCTGAAAAAAATACCGGGAATCGAATACAGGGAGCTGCCCGAGGCGGACTGGTGCTGCGGGGGGGCCGGCGCCTATGCCCTGTCGCAATATGATCTTTATCGCCGGGTGTTGGACCGCAAAATCGCCAACCTGAGAGCAACCGAAGCCGACATTATCGCCACTTCCTGTCCGGCGTGCATCATTCATCTTTCCTATGGTGTGCGAAAGCACGGTCTTAAAACCCGAGTCTGCCACATTTCTGAAATTATCAACGGAATTTGATA
>JBATHN010000049.1:0-11965 GCA_049666885.1 Desulfobacterales bacterium | reverse complement strand
TCAAACGACCAGGGCGATCTCGTGGTCACGAAAGGCGACCGGTACGATGTCCGCGAAGAGGGAGCCGTCCGCAACCTCGGCCGGCCGGTGGAGTTGGCCGGGCGCTACTATGAGGAAGGCGCCGACGAGATCACGTTTCTCAACATCACCGGGTTCAGGGACTTTCCGCTGGAAGACATGCCGATGCTCGAGGTGCTGAAGCGGACCTCACGCACTGTTTTCGTGCCGCTGACCATCGGCGGCGGGATCAGGAACTACACCGACAAAAACGGTCGACACTACAGCGCGCTCGAGGTCGCGGCGGAGTATTTCCGGTCCGGAGCCGACAAGGTGTCCATCGGCAGTGATGCGGTCCTGGTCGTTGAGGACTACCTGAAATCCGGGGTAAAATCCGGCCAGAGCGCCATAGAGGAGATTGCACGGGTATACGGCAACCAGGCGGTCGTCGTCTCCATCGACCCGCGCAGGGTGTATGTGCCCTCTCCGGATGCCGTCAGGCACCCGGTAATTGAAACGAGTATACCAGGTCCCGATGGCGAACGATATTGCTGGTACCAATGCACTATAAAGGGCGGACGGGAAGGACGGGACCTGGACGCCGTGACCCTGGCCCGGTCCTGTGAAGATCTGGGGGCGGGTGAAATCCTGTTGAACTGTATCGATCGAGACGGCACCCGGCTCGGATTCGACATCGAGCTGATCAATGCGGTCAAGGAGACGGTCTCTATTCCCGTGATCGCCTCCAGCGGAGCCGGCCGTGCAGACCATTTCCTGGAGGTCTTTACCAAAACCGCAGCTGAATCGGCCCTGGCAGCCGGCATCTTTCACCGCCGTGAGGTGCCGATTGCCGCCGTTAAAAAATTCCTGCAGGACAAAGTGGAAATCCGGCTCTGAAAATGTAACCGTACAGGATTGCAAAGTCCGTTGCGCTTCAAACCACCTAATTGTAAGCGTTTACAGGGTGCCGCAAATGCAAGGCGTCGGGTGCGCAGACGTACTTTTGTACTTCAAGTGCCCGACAACAAAGCAGATGCGGTGCCCTGTGAACGCTTACCTGAAAATTGTGCCGGGTGATCCCTTCCTCGGGCAGATAAATTTCTGCAAACAGGACCCTGTTTCGCAACGCTGCACCACGCAATCCGGCCGTTTTTCGACCGGAACGACATTTCGGCCGGACGCGACTCTTGAGCGACCGCCGTCGACGCCGGTTTATCCCAATGGCCGGGCTCCACTGGCGACCGGCCCGATTTTAACCGGCCCGAAACTCTCCCTTATCGTTTCACGGAAATTTGACAAACCCGCCACATCATCGTATAATCGTTTAAAATAAATAACTTCCCGCAAAAGGGCCAAACCTGTCGCGAGGCAGGGACGGAAAGCCACGGATCTTATGTAGACAGCCGGGTTGCCGGGGAACATCACGAAAACCGGCTTGCCTCATAAAAGCAACTCGGTTTTTTTTTTGACGTGGGAGGTTGGCAAAGAGAATTGTCTGATCATATGCACCTTACGAGCGTCGCCGATTCGAACCCGGTCTTTTATCCGTGTGGACTTTGTGGGTCGGAAAATATGAATCACCATCCGCAGGGGTGTCGATGTCCAAATTGAAGAAGTGGATCAAGACGGTTGATGAATATTCCCTGACTCTGCTGCTGCGGTATGCGGGTGAATTCGGTGCCATTTCAAGCCTGATCAATCTCGAAACCGGTGCTTATCCCCTGCCTCGCACGGAGATCGATGCGGCCTGGCAACTGCGCATGCACGGCGCTGTTTTGGGTATAGCCCTGATCTACGGTTGTGAGTTCAGCCTGGAAAATCAAGCCGAAGGGTTTAAAAAGCCCGTTTTTTCAGAAGACTATCGAGAAGCTCTGGCCACCGACAAACGCACCGTTTGGGCCCGCGACCTCAATGCCGCAGCGTATGAGGCCCTGATGTGGAACATTGGAGAATTCGGGATTCGGGCGTTGGCGCAAAAAAGATATAGGTATGCCATTCCCAAATTTCCCGAGCATCCATGCTATGACTGGTTTATGCGGCTGGCGCTTTACAACATCGTTAGAATTTTTGAAACCTGCATCCAAAAGCTTTACAAATAACCGGCATCCGTGGACCTTGAAATTGCTGAGACCGCACCGGTCATCAAGAGAGCAACGGCCACCAACCGCAACAAACCGACGGTTCTTTCAAACGGGGTGACGGTGCTGGTCCCCGAATACCTCGCCGCCGGAGAGGTCGTGCGCATCAACATCGAGATGGTCCGGTTTATGTCGCGTGTGAAAGAAGAATGCGATAATCGAGAAGCTTCCGCTTCGCTTCCCGTTTGCCGCATTCCCTGCGGCTGAGCCTAAAGACCGGCCAGTGATCTCCCTTTGTCCCGCCGTGTTCCCCCCGTGCCCAGGCAGCCGACATCAGTGTTGCAAATTTGACACGTTACGTCAAAATCCTCGGATCAGTCGTCAGTGTTAGATCACAATTGACATAAATAACGACGATTTTTTACAAATCGGGCGTGGTCTGATTCTTGCATTCACCTTTTTCGCCCGCAAAATTCAGACCTCTACACATAACATATCGAAACTTTGAACCAAATGGGGAGTGACATGACCCAGCAGCGGAAGAGCACGCATTTCACCGTTTCATCACTAGGTTGGGCAGCCGCCGTGTGGTTGTTTTTGACCGTTCTGTTGCTGGTCGGTTGCACTCACAGACAAAAAGTAATGGTCCCGCCTCGAATCGTATTGACACCCTTAAACAATATAGGCATCATTACCTTTTCCTCAAACGTTAATGATAATCTCCAACAGAGCGTCACTCAGAATTTCATGCAGCGGGCACAGTCTGCGCAGCCGGGTGTGCGGTTTCTCGAACTCGGTCCCATGGCACCCATTTTAACGTCTTTCGGAGCCGATCATCTCAACCCGGATATTCTCATGGCCCTCGCTGGAAAATACCACGTCAATGCCGTATTCACAGGCCACCTGGAAATCTCTGAAGTCAAGCCTAAAATCCGCTGGAATGCGGTGGCGACGACTGTAAAAGCCGAGGCGTACCTCGAAGGGATGCTGACTGTCAGGCTCCTGGAATCCGGAAGTGGCGCCATCCTGTGGACCAATTCATCCGCCGCCAAAAAATCCGTTGCGGCTGTCAGTTTGAACCGGAATGGCCCCGTCGGCGTCAGCATCAATGATCCGGAAGCAAAATATGGCTCCCTGGTCCGAGAGTTGGTCTATAACTGCACCAATGATTTTTTTCCCTACTATATTTATCAAGAGGTACACGAATAACGCCGGGTTTTGGTATCACCTATCTAGTGCCCATCCACGGTTTCATTAAGGGCACTGATTAGTTTCCGATCCAGAAATCGCCATTTTCTGAAAGTTCAAGGAAATCACGCTAAAGACGTGATTGACACCGAAATTGCTGAAAAGGGCCATTTGTGGACGGAAACTATCTAACGATGAGGAAGTCCATGCAGAGACTCTTTGTTACGTGTTTCTTGATGATGGCGCTGTCCCTTTGCCCGGGTTTCTGCCGGGGCTCGGAATCCGAAGCCGATCCTTTCCCTGTGCCGCAATGCATTCAGCCCAACGTGGACTTCTGGAAAAAAGTCTATACCGAATATCATTCCGGCCAGGGTATCATTCACGACAACCAAAAACTGGATATTGTTTACGACATCGTCAAACTTGACAACCCGGACCGGCCTGGTGCCGGCAAACGGAATCGACAGCGCATCAAAGCCGCCAAACAGACCTATCAAACGCTGCTTAAAAAATTGGCGCGCGGGGCTCTGCCATCCGGTCCGGAAGAGCAACGGGTGGCGGACCTCTTTGGCCCGGATGCCGGAAAAGCGGATTTTCAACACGCTCAGCACCGAATTCGCTGCCAGGTCGGTCAGAAAGACCGGTTTCGTGAAGGACTGATTCGGTCAGGCGCCTATCTTGATGAAATCAAGCAAATATTTCAGAAACACGGACTACCCGTCGATCTCGCCTACCTGCCGCATGTGGAATCCTCCTTCGATCCGGATGCCTACAGCAAATTCGGCGCGGCAGGTGCCTGGCAATTTACCCGCTCCACCGGCAAACGGTACATGACCGTCGATTACATCATTGACGAGCGCCGCGACCCGATTCGCTCTTCCCATGCGGCGGCCCGGTTGTTGAAGGACAATTACGAAATGCTCGGGGACTGGCCTTTGGCCATCACCGCCTACAATCATGGGGCCGCCGGCATGTTACGGGCCCAGCGCAAGATGGGAAGTTATGCGGCCGTCTTTGAAGGCTACCGGAGTCGCATATTTGGATTCGCTTCAAGAAATTTCTACTCCGAATTTTTAGCGGCGCGAGAGGCGGCAAAAAACTATCGCCGCCATTTCGGAGAACTTGATTTTGATGCCCCGCCGAAGACCACCGTAGTGAAACTATCCGGCTTTGCATCGTTACCGCAACTGGCCCAGCAGTTGGCCATTGACAAGGACACTCTGCGACGGCTAAACCCGGCCCTGCGGAAACCGGTCTTCGTCGGGCAAAAATATGCCCCGAAAGGCTACCGGCTGCGACTGCCGGCAGACGGAGAGCGGAATTGGGAAAGCCTCATGGCCGCTCTGCCGCCGGAGGTATTTCGGCAGGACCAGAAACACGGCCGCCTCTATACCGTGCGCCGGGGTGATACCGCCGGCGATATCGCCAGATTGCACGGCGTTCGTCTGCCGGATTTAATAGCCGCCAACGACCTGGATAAGAGGGCCACCATCTTCGTCAGCCAGAATCTGCGCATCCCTCTTCCTGAAGAAAAAAAACCTCGGATTGCCGTCCGCCCGGAAACCCGAAAGGCAGAGCTCGCACAAGTACCGTCACCACCCCCCTCTGTTGTTGAAGGCCAAACGACAATCGACGCACTGGATCAGAAGGTCGCAACGGCAAGCGTTCTGCAACGAATAGGCGAAATAAATGCGCCGTCGATTGAGCCGCCCTTGGAAGAAGTCCCCGTCTCTATCAAGATACCCGTTGCGAGCGAACATCACGGGACAGGCTTCGGCGATAATCGAATGACCGCATCTCTGATCGAACAGGTCGCTACCGTTTCCGAATCATCGGATCCTGAGCTGGGTTCCGATCCGGCTGTCATGGACAACGAACTCACGGAAGCCGAACCAAAACCGTCCGAAGAGGAAAATACGGTTTCGGTGCCGACAGGTCCTCCTGAGACAGACAACGGTCCGGCATCTGATTCGGTCTCAGTCGGTGCGCTCGACACCAACATAGTCACCGGCAACCTTTCGATAACACGTGTGGTCTTAAACGACGACCGGCCGATCGGGATCATTCAGGTGGAAATCGAGGAGACCATCGGGCATTATGCTGAATGGCTTGGGGTTAGAGCCGGTGAGATTCGACAGCTCAACGCAATTCCCTATGGACAGATCATTCACATCGGGCAAGAGCTGAAGATCCCACTGCGTCGAACAACAAAGGAAGCCTTCGAGGAGCAACGGTTCGAATACCACAAGGAATTGGTGGAAGACTTTTTCTCTACCTATCGTGTCGAGGCGGTCCAGGTTTATTGCATCAAAAAAGGCGATACTCTGTGGACGCTCGCCAACGAGAAATTCGAACTGCCCTTATGGTTGATCAGAAGATACAACCCTGACACCGATCTCACCACACTGGTCCCCTATCGAAACCTGCGGGTACCGGTGGTGGAAAAAGCCACCTAAGCCGGGAACTCTGAACAGTTCATATAATTCAGGCCTCCAGCGTCGAACCGACACTTCCGAAGAAAAACCGATCCTTTAATTTGGCGTGCATCATCGATGCTCTCGGCAGTCCAGTGCAGTGGGAAACACCGATGCGCTCTATTTTGCTGCGGTCGATCACTTTCAGGGTTTCATTGAACTGCTCGTCACTTGCGAAGCCCAAATGGGTTCCGCCGATGATGGCGAAAATTTTATTTCGCCCGGTTTTTTCCAGGGCATACTCGATGATATTGATCATGCCGGCGTGGGCACAGCCGAGGACGAGGATCAACCCTTTATCCGAATCCACTATCAGCGACAGGTCGTCTTTCAAAGGGTCGGGATGGATCTTTTCACCCCCGTCTGTAACGGCCGTCATTTTGGCATCCCCCTTTTCAAAAGTGCTCGCCCGGGGAATTTCGCCGGTCAGAAACACACCGGGACCCACCTCGACCATGCCGGTTTCCAGCCGAAATCTCGCGCCGAGTGATTCCAGATAACGGCGACTGTGAGGAATACCGATAAACCGTGTGTTTCCCGCTGCAGACCAGATCCGATCCATAAAGATATCCGGGTGGCCGTAAACATCTACCGGTCCCCTGACTTGAAGGACCGCCGGCAGCCCGCCCGTATGATCATAGTGACCGTGGCTGATCATGATCGCCGCGATATCGCGCAAGTCTTTCTTGAGCGCCAGGGAATTCTGTACGATTCCGAAGCCCTGTCCTGTGTCGAACAAATAGTTCCGGTTGTCGGTTTCCACATAGCAGGCAAAACCGTGTTCCCCGATGACGCCGAAAGGAACACCAACTGAATTTTCACAAAGAATGGTCAGCTTCGTTTTCATTTACCGCCTCCTTTAAGGGGTTCAATCAATCTTTTACAATGAATTGTCCGAAGAACCATGCAAGTTCTGAAAACGCCCTTGACCTGGCATGCTAGTATGATATTTGCTTTCATATAGAAGATGGTTTCCTGAATCAATATAAAGATCGGGATAAAATAGAACTCTTACCGGCTGTGTCGACATTCAGAGATTGGGCCGGTTGGCATGGAGAGTGGCAAGAAACCTTGATCTCGAAAATAAAGGGGGGACGAAATGATCCGGAAAAGACGGTTACACACGCCGCGGTCGGCAACAGAAGTCCTGTTGCACGCCTTGTTCGTTCTATTCCTGGTTCTGCTGTGCCTCGGCCCGGCATCGGCCCAGAGCCCAAACCGGATAAAAATGGGCATCATGACGGGAGGCCTTAAGGGAACCTACTACCAGTTCGGCTTGAACCTGCAAAAACTTTTCGCGCTCGCCAATGTTGATCTCCGGGTCGATAACTCCAAGGGATCGGTTGAAAATATCTATGCGGTTTACCAAAAACCGAATACCCAATTGGGGATCGTCCAGTCGGACGTGCTGGCTTTTGTAGCACAGGTTCAAACTAATCCGGCTTTGAAACAGATCGCTTCGAAAACCAGGATGGTCTTTCCGCTTTATAATGAGGAGATTCACCTGCTCGGGAAAAAGGACATTCTCAATTTTGATTATTTGGCCGGAAAAAGGGTGGCCATCGGAACGGAGGGCAGCGGCAACTACCTGACATCACGGCTCCTCTTCAAGGTTTCGGGGGTTGAACCGGCGGAAATGTTGACCATAGGACTTGAAGAGGCCTTGGACCAGCTGAAGCAGGGAAAAATTGACGCCATGTTTTACGTGGCCGGTTACCCGGTCAAACTTTTCAGTGAAAACGTCACGGCAGAAGACAATCTGGCCTTGATCCCGATAACCAACAAGAGCATTCTGGAATTCTACCCCCAGTCTGAGATCCCGGCCAACACTTACACCTGGCAGGATAAAACTGTGGAAACCGTCGCGGTGAAAGCCGTTCTCATCTCCTACGACTTCAGGCGGTTTCATTGCGAAAACGTTGGACGCATGGCCAAACTTATTTATGAAAATCTCGACTGGCTGATCCAAAACGGACACCCGAAATGGAAATCGGTCGACCTGAACTACCCGCTCAAGGGTTGGGAACAATACGATTGCGTGAAAAAATACTTGGCAGGGACCAGCCCGCCGACATCTCAACGGGAGTCGGGTGAACTCAACCCGGTGCTGGATGCGATTAAAGAAATGCTTTCTGAGTAATCCACGAAAGATAAAAAAAGTATATTTACTTGACATCTCTTTGCGGGCGTGTCATCAGTAACCCGTCACATGGTAAAGGAGCCTTTCAATGATCGGGCCAAAAGCAGGCAGGCATTTTTATTACGGGTATTATGACGGCACCCGTGGTCTGCCTGGGGTTCGCTGAACCATCACCAACCCAAAAAGCCGTAGGCAGATCGTGCCTGCGGCTTTTTTTTTGGGGGGGAGCCCAACCGCAGGTTTTAAAATACTCTGCGGTGAAGCCGCCACATTTTAGAGGAGCCGAATCATGAAAACCTA
Source organism: Desulfobacterales bacterium (assembly GCA_049666885.1). Classification (GTDB taxonomy): domain Bacteria; phylum Desulfobacterota; class Desulfobacteria; order Desulfobacterales; family SG8-13; genus JARFQH01. Next base: position 3,788 of record JBATHN010000049.1, on the reverse strand, counting down.
TGATGTAAATGTCAAAGAATTCATCCCGCTCATCTCCCCGCATGCGTTGAAAGATGACATGCCGATTACGCCTGAAGCCGCCCGGACCGTTCTTTCGGGACGCCGGGTCATCCAGGACATTATCGGCAAAAAGGATCAACGGTTGCTGGTCATTACCGGGCCATGCTCGATCCACGACGAAGCAGCAGCCCTGGAGTATGCCGATAGACTCAACCGCTTAAAGGAAAAGGTCAATGAGACCATTTATTTAGTGATGCGGGTGTATTTCGAGAAACCTCGCACGAACGTGGGCTGGAAGGGACTTATCAACGACCCCGCGCTCGATGGTTCCTGCGACATGATGCAGGGTTTGCTCAAGGCACGCGAGATGTTGCTTAAAATTACTGAAATGGGTCTTCCCACCGCTACCGAAATGCTCGATCCGATCACCCCTCAGTATATCGCCGGGTTGGTCTCTTGGGCAGCCATCGGGGCCCGCACGACCGAATCGCAGACCCATCGGGAAATGGCCAGCGGTTTATCCATGCCGGTGGGGTTTAAAAATTGCACTGACGGCGGTCTCGATACGGCATTGAACGCCATGATCGCCGCCGGTTCACCCCAAAGTTTTCTGGGCATCGACCCGGAAGGTAAAGCCTGCATTGTTAAAACAACCGGCAACCCGTTTACGCACATCGTGCTGCGCGGCGGCCGCCGCCCCAATTACGACTCGGTCAGCATTCGTGAAGCCGTGCGGCTGCTGCGAGACAAACATCTTCCCGAGGCGGTCATCGTCGATTGCTCCCATGCCAATTCACGCAAGCGTTACAAGGAACAGACGGTGGTTTGGCAGGATGTCATCAATCAGCGGGCCGGTGGTGCCGATGCCATCATCGGGCTGATGTTGGAGAGCAACCTGCGGCAAGGCCGGCAGGACTATAAGGGGCACCTGGACACCCTGCAGTATGGGGTTTCGATCACCGACGCCTGCATCGACTGGGAGACTACCGAGAAATTGATCCTTTCGGCCCATGCCCAGCTAAGGGTTCACGAAAAAATAAGTTAGCAATTTTGGACTTTGAGGCGCCCGGCCGGCAAGGCGCGAAAACGCAAGAATATCTGGATATTCCAAGTTTTCGCAACACAGCGACCGGGAGGCATCGGCACCCAAAATGTAAATTTATTTTTAAGTGTGCCCTATGCCGACAGGCCGGTTTCACCTCTCGTGCGTCTGCAACAACCGCTGCTACAAAATCGCATGGATGAGGGCTTCCGGATGCCGATTTCATTTTTAGTGCGAAAATAGAAACTCGAAACGCAGAACCCGCAACCAGCGGTGCGCCTCCACCCGGATAAGCGGTCGCGCAGTGCGACTGAGACTTGCTGTCGACGGGCTCTAAGACCGGACCAGGTCCGCATGAGAATACGAGAGTCAAGCATGCCGACCCCAAAACAAATTTTAACGATGCTGGTCGAAAATGAACCTGGTGTAACCGCACGCGTTTCCGGGCTCTTTGCCGGCCGCGGTTATAACATCGAATCGATCTGTGGTGCCCCGACCGCCAACCCTAAAATGTCCCGCATCACCATCACGACAACCGCCGCACCGGAGCAGCTCGAACAAATTATGAAGCAGCTGAGGCGGCTCATCAACGTGATCAAGGTTCGAGACATGACCGGTAAGAAAGCCGTCAAGCGTGAAATGGCGTTGATTTGTGTCGAGGCCAAGCCGGAGAATCGGCCTGAAATACTCAGAATCGCAGAAACTTTCAGAGGCCGGATCGTCGATACCGGCGCAACCCATTACATCATCGAGGCGACCGGCCGGCAGGAAAAAATCGATGCCCTCATCCGGCTGCTCGAACCAATGGGCATCAAGAAGCTGGCCAGATCTGGAATTTTGGCGCTTTATCGGGAACCGGATTAGTGCAGAGGTTAACCGCCTTTTTTTACGCTTTCTAAAAAGCGCTTGGATTTCTAAAACCGATGGGTCGCCAAATGCCACCGCTGAACCAGAGTCCACTTTTCGGACAGCACTTGCTTCAGAAACCTTCCCGTTGAAAGATCGGGTGCCAGACACTGATCACACATCCGGTTCAGAACCCCATCGGCCAGGGCTTTCTCTCCTAATGGTTCATAAAAAAAGTTGGCAATTTTGGACGTTGAGGCGCCTGGCCGGCAAGGCACGAAGAGATCCTATTGGAATTGACATTCCGACTGCAGTGTGCCATCAAAGAGTCGACCGACGTTTCTGAAGACCGAACCGGTTTGTAACGTGCGACAGTTGAACTGCAGCGCTCCTCCACCGGCGATCCGATCTCCATGGCGGCGGGCGCAGATTTCTACCGGTTATTACTGCAGCAACCGATTCAGTTCAATCCTCCCGCACGGCGGCCTTTCACCTTCACAACCCAGGATCCTTTTTACTGAATTCCTTGATCGCTGAATCCATACGTAAAGCAGTTGACAGCGATCTTTAAATCTTCAACGCTGGTGTCGATGAAAGGGGGACGCGTCATGAAAACCAACCGTCTGAGAAGCCTGATCGTTTTGCTGATGACCATCTCGGTAGCCTTGTCTGCGGGCGTTGTGCAAGCCGAGAAACCGATCGTCATCGGCTGCCCTCTGGCCACATCCTTTCTCTACGGCTGGGATGCCGAACGCGGCGTCACGCTGGCCGTGGAAGAAATTAACGCCGCTGGCGGCGTAAAAGTCGCCGGTGAAAAGCGTCCGTTTAAAATTGAAGTTATCGACACCCGGGACCTCGAACCCGGCGTGCCGGTCAGCGAAGCGCTTTTAGCCGTGGAAAAGCTGATCCTGGATAAAAAGGCCGATTTTATCATCGGTGGGCCGGTCCGCTCCGAGGCGGCGTTGGCGGCCATGCCGTTGCTGTCAAAGTACAAAAAGGTATCCATTCTCACCACCGGTGTGCTGACACCGAAATATAACGCTATGGTGGCCGAACAGTACGACAAATTCAAATACTGCTTCCGCATCCATGGTGAAGCCAAGAATCTTGTGGGTGAGATTTTCGCCAACTTTACCGAACTGAAGGAGAAGTACGGGTTCAACAACCTGTTTATCATCGCCCAGGATGTCAGCCACGCGCGTGGTGCAGCCAACATTATCAAGGACATCGCCGAAAAGAAGGGTTGGAATGTAACGGGTCTTGAAATTTATCCCACCGGCGCCACCGACTTTTCCATTGGCCTGCTGAAAGCCAAGGAGTCGAAAACGGAAATTATCAATATCTGGATGGACATGCCCGAAAGCGCCATCCTTTTAAAGCAGTGGTACGACATGAAGATTCCGGCACTGCCCTTCGGTTCCACGCTTGCCGCCGCGGAGCAGCCCGGGTTCTGGAAGGCAACGGACGGAAAGGGAGAATTCACTCTCTGTAACGTGGTCAACGCCGGCAATGCGCCCTCAAATGCCACGCCCTGGACGATGAAATTCTACGATGCCTACACCAAGCGCTGGGGCATTGAACCGGAAGGTTTGGGTACCTCCAGCAGCTACATGGCGGTATATGTGCTCAAGGACGCCATCGAGCGTGCCAACAGTCTCGATTCCGACAAAGTCGTGACCGCACTCGAGAAAACCGACATCATGGGCGTGTACGGTAGACTCCGTTTTGACCCGAAGGGCCACCAGGTAATCCCTGCAACCGACCCCAAGGAGGGAGCCGTCGGCAGTATCCTGCAGTGGCAGGACGGCAAACGCGTGGTGGTGTATCCCAAGAGCATCGCCACAGGCGAGATTCTGCTGCCGCCCTGGATGCAAAAATAGTCCTGAAATGGCTTTATACC
>JBATHN010000048.1:0-4173 GCA_049666885.1 Desulfobacterales bacterium | reverse complement strand
AGTGGTTTTATGAGAATATGCTCATAATGAATATATACATCCTCTCCCCATTGCTGTCAAGCTTTCCCAAAAGCGGCCATGTTAATCGATGGGTGGTCCTATAGAGGAAAAAGGTCAGTTCTCTTATGCCCAGTTTAATCAAAGACAGTCTATGGTGCAGCAGAACCAGTTTGTGCCAATTGGCTTTTCCAAATGGTGAATTGAAGAATGTGCCAGGCCACAATAATTTAGGCGCGCTAAAAACAGCACAGCGGATCGGGCGAGGGGATGTAAAAAAAACCTCGGAGATTGAAAATATTTATAAGGCGCTGAATGTTCGAATATAGTTCCGTCACACATAGCCATGGAAGGCAGGCAGGATACCCCCTTCCTCTGTGACGGCTCAGAAAAGGGTAGATTATATATTTTTGTCTTTACCTATTTGGCACATCTTATGCTGCAATACTTTTAGATAAAACCATTGTTTTGCTATATAAACTGAAAAAGAATCTATCACGTCGGATTCTCACACTAAGGGTTCACGAAAAAATAAATTCGTAATTTTGGGTGTTGAAGCGTCCGGCCGGCAAGGCGCGAAAACGCAGGGATATCTGGATATTCCGAGTTTTCGCACCAGCAGCCGGACGGGATGCACCGGCGTCCAAAATGTGAAATTATTTTTGAGTGAGCCCTAAGTCCCTATCACCTCAACGCAAGGGTCACTTCAAATGGCATTCGGCAAAAACAGCGCTGATCAGGCGAAGCGGAAGGTGCAGCATGAAGAGCAAAAGAAACAAATTCGAGAACGGCTGCGCCACATCAAACACAAAATCCTGGTCATGAGCGGTAAGGGCGGCGTCGGGAAAAGCAGTGTCGCTGAATACTTAGCCGTGTCTCTGGCTAAAAGAAATTATGATGTCGGTCTGATGGATGTCGACCTCCATGGCCCCAGTATTCCCCGGATACTGGGTTTGACCGGCGTGATACAACCGGGGAAGAACTCGAAAACGATATCTCCCCTTAAATACCTGTCGAACATGGACGTCGTGTCGATTGAAACGCTGGTGAAAGACAGGGATGCGGCAATGATCTGGCGGGGGCCTCTTAAAGGCGGCGTTATCAGACAGTTCATCGCCGATGTCGAATGGAATGATCTCGATTACATGATTATCGATTCGCCACCCGGAACCGGCGATGAACCCCTAACGGTGGCTCAGACAATACCAGATGCAAAGGCCTTGATTGTTACCACACCCCAAGAGTTATCGTTGGCCGATGTCCGTAAGTCCATCAGTTTTTGCCGCCAGGTCGGCATGGAAATCCTCGGGTTGGTAGAGAACATGAGCGGGTTGCAATGTCCGTACTGCGGAAAAATCATCGATGTGTTCAAACAGCACGGCGGCAAACTTACTGCGGAGAATGAAAATCTACGCCTGCTGGCAACCTTGCCGCTGGTTCCCGAGGTGGTCAACAAGGGTGATAGCGGAGATATGAGCCTACTGGACAACCGCGATCATCCGGTCACGCAGGCGTTCAACGATTTGGTGGATGAAATTGTCATGCTAAACGCCCCAGGCACGATTCGGGTTATAGAACCCGCAGCTTAAAAGGGTTTCATTATTATTAAAAATGGAAAAATAATGGCTTTGAAAATAACCAAGTAAAATCGAAAGGGATGATAAAATGTCATCTACCCAAATGAATACAGACAAATATCTTGACGATGTTGCGCTGGCTGAAACTCTTCTTGAAAAAGCGGCACGAAACACCGGCGTTCTCACCCCGGCGGATATTGTGTTCAGTTTGAAAAACTTCTTAAAGATGAAATATTATCCGGTGGCGATTAAGTACTTTTTTTCTGAAGGGGAACTGGAAGAATTCAAGAAAAATATAGACTGCAAAATGGCACTTCACCCTTATACGTTCTGCCATTATGTCGCTGCATCCCGACAACGCGGCGACATATTACTCGGTACTCAGGAGAAACTCGGCTGCACAAATGCAAAATACGTCATGGGTTGGAAAGAACTGGATGACGCCGAGATCAAAAGTCACTTGAAATATACAAAGGATTGGGACCAGGCCGAAAGATTTGTAAAGACCAAAACAAGACTGCCTGAAAAATTAATTGCTTTTGCAACAGCCCCTTTACACAAAGCGCCTTACAAGCCGGACGTCATCCACGGAGTCAGCGACGTGCTGCAGGCCTATCACCTGGGAAATGACTGGTGTGCCGCCCATGATACCCACCCCTTTACTATGGTGATGACCATGAACTCATCGGTCTGTCATGGCTGTGTGCAATGTCAACAACTCAAAGAGCCAAACATTACGCCGATGTGCAGCAGCAGCAAAACCGCCGGCAAGACCGAGCAGGGCGAAATCAACTGGGTCTGGCCCGGAGACCAGCTCGAACCTACCGTAAGGTGGATGTTGGAGCGAACCGTCCGCGATGGAGGCGTTTCTTTCCCCCGAACAGGTGAGACGTACCCGGGCTTCGATGTCTGTAAATTGTGCAGTTTCCTGGTCTTCAGAAAGTCCAAGGAAAAGAACACATAACCGTCCTATCGGTATTTTATACATTTTTGATTGTAAAACTAAAAAGGCACCTGATAGAAAGGGTGCCTTCTGCATTTTGAGACCCGTGCAATGGGACAATTAAGGTCGATTTCCTTTCTTGCGGAATCAGCATGAAACGGAATTTCTCACGATGGAAGGGTTTTCCACATCAGGCGCTGGTTCCGGCCACCTCCTCCCGGCTGAAGCTCTTCGGGACGCCTTCATATGGCGTCCGCCTCGCGTACACCACTGTCTTCGGGTCGCGCATGGTCTCCAGAATGTCAATGCTGTCTTTCAACCCCTTGTTGACCCGGCACAAGTCCATGGCCATACCGACGACCTGAGCCACGGCCTGGACGAAATTCACGTCATTCAACGTAAACTCCCAGGGCTCAGCGGTGTAGACCCGCATGCACCCGAACAATTTTTCTCCGATGATGATCGGAACCGAAAGGATCGAGGCGATACCCTCTTTCAAGGCGGCTTCAGGGTACTGAATCCGCGGGTCGTCCGAGACGTCGAAGATGGCCACCGGCTGACCGTCCTGGAGGGCCGCGGCGATCGACCGAAGCGAGCTGACCGGTCCCTTGTCCAAGTACTCGGTGCTCAGTCCGTAACTGCCGGCCAGCTTGAGCTCTTCACTGTTGGGACTGAACAGAAACAGGGTGCAGCCCTTGACGTTCAGGGCGTGGGTGACGCCTTCCACCGTGATCAGGACAATCTCTTCCGGATCCCTGATCGTGGAGATCGCCTTGGTAATGCGAACCAGAGTTACATAGTTGATGGTGGGCTTTTCCATGGGGTCCTCCTTTCATTTGTTGGTGATGTGAGTTGAAATGGACGGAAACTAACGAACGACCATCACCGGACACGGTGCATAATGCATCACCTTATTGCTGACACTGCCGAAGATCACCCCTTTGAGACTGCCCATTCCCCGAGTGCCTAAAACGATTAAATCCGCGTTTCGAACTTCCGCCACCGAAAGTACGGCATCGGCGGCCGGCCCCTCGAGCAGGTCCTCCTCCACCTCGAAAGAAACGTCACCCAACTGGTTGCGGGCATGATCCAAAATTTTTTGACCGAAGCTTTTTCGCTGAGAGACCAGCTTCTCGTATCCCGCAACATCGCGCAGATCAGATGTGTTGGGATAGGCATGGATCATGATCATTTTGGCATCGTGAGTTTCTGCCAGTTCCTTTGCATATTTCAAGGCCAGCAAACTTTGCTCCGAACCGTCTAATGCAACGAGAATAATGTCAAACATCGTCGCTTGCTCCTTCCGGCGAATAACGCATCGTTCTCCATCTCTGGTCCCTCGAAACATTCGCCTGCGCAAAGCCGTTACCCCGGCAATGCCTTTTTTGTTCTCTTTTCGCCGTAACCGGGCATCTGGAAGCATTTATCGGCCAAACGCCCATTTATGTATGCATTTAAAACGTCCTCCAAACCGCCACATATGAAACCGATAACGCGAACGCCCGAACTGATAAGGGCGGTTTCGAGTGGACGCGACACAGCACCGCAAAGAAGCACTTGCACTCCGAGGCGGTATACCTCCCGGGCCCTCTCAAACGGCCCGCGGCAGTTCAGCACGTTGTCTTCCCGCTTTAATTCTCGGCCATCTTCGATGTC
>JBATHN010000047.1:0-1949 GCA_049666885.1 Desulfobacterales bacterium | reverse complement strand
CGGATGCCGGTTCCGAGAGGATGCGGCGGGTTATCAACAAGGGTATCGACGAAGACACGATTCTGCGGGCCGCCGGGCTGCTGGTCACTGGCGGCATCCCGAATCTCAAGCTCTATTTCATGATCGGCCTGCCGACCGAAACCGCGGATGACGTCGAGGCCATCGTCAGGTTGTGTAAAAAGATCAAACACGTCTTTCTCAGCCGCAGCCGCGATCAAAAACGGATCGGCGAGATAACCGTCAGCCTGAGTTCCTTCGTGCCCAAGCCCGTTACCCCTTTCCAATGGGCCGCCATGGACGATGCGGCAACCCTTAAAAAAAAGATCCGCACCGTTAAAGACGGCCTCAGGAAAGTGCCCAATGTCCGGGTTCATGCGGATGTGCCGCGCTGGGCCTATGTCCAGGCGCTGCTGTCACGGGGAGACCGCCGGGTCGCAAGCATTTTGAAGTTGGCTCATAAAAACCGACAAAACTGGCCGCAATCCCTCAAGGAAACACCGCTTAACGCCGACTTTTACGTTGTGCGGTCGCGTCCGGTGGATGAAGTGTTACCGTGGGACTTCATCGACCATGGGGTCAAAAAGAGCTTTCTGGCCCGTGAGTACCACAAGGCGCTTGCCGGGCGCCCTTCTCCCCCCTGTCCCATGGATGACTGCCGCCGCTGCGGCATCTGCCGCTAAGGGCTTGCGGAAAAATTAGTTGATGATTTTGGATGCAGCTTGAAGGTTGTGCCTTCCATGCGGCATCGGCATAGAGTCCGGTCTACGGCCCCGTAAGTGACTCAGACCTTCAGCTGCCGTTCGCAACCGTTCATCCGGACCCCGGCGCATCATTTTCATTCGCAGTGGCGGCCAGGGCCATGAGTGTTTAGCAAGAAACGGAAACCGCCTGCGGTGGTTTCGGCACACCGCCGACTTCTCTTCGCAACGGCGACATTTTTGCGAACCAAATCAAAAAAAATCTTGAAAGGTTAACTTCATTGTGATAGTCGATGGCCGTCTTTTTGCGCCCGTTCTTCTTTAACACTGCCCCGCCCCTGAAAGGAATGTATATGTCACGTTCCGGAAAAGAACTGCAACTGGCATACAGACTGGCGATCACATTGTTCATTGTGGGAGTCGCAAGCTACGCATATTCAGCCTTTTCCGCCAAGCCACCCGACGAGCCGATCCGCGTCATGTACAAAACCACTGCCGGGAAAGTCCTCTTCGACCACAAAACCCACTCGGCCGATACCGGGTACGGCATTTCCTGTTACGATTGCCACCACCATCCACCGGAAGATGAGTCGGCGTTACAGGCCTGCAGCAGCTGCCACCCCATGGAAGCCGAGGAGGGCATCATTCCAGAAAGCTGTCTCGAATGCCATGACGCAGATGAAATCGAAGACACGGAAACGGTCAAGCGACTTGACGCTTATCACACCCAGTGCATCGAGTGCCACAAGGCGGTCGGCGCGGGCCCCGTTGACTGCAATTCGTGTCATGTGTTGTAAGCCGACATTGGATCATTGCCCGACTTTTTGTTCCCCCTGATTCGTGCGCTAAAACCAAAAAGGGTGACCTAATGATACGAAAATCTTTTTTCGGACTTGCAAAGCCCCGCCTCGAGTATACCCTTTTGACCGGTGAACTTTCGGAACCGCAATTAATCCCTCCGCCGGAGACCGCTACCCTTTTGATCGAAGCGCCTTTTGACACCAAGGACGCGGCCGGCGTCAAACCGGGCGACGCGGTGAAACGCGGTCAAAAACTGACGCTTTCCGAAGCCGGTGAAGCCAGCGTGACCGCCACCGTCAGTGGATCGGTGTTGTCCGTCGCTCCGCACATCGGTGATTTCGGCAGGATTTTCACGGCCGTGACGATTGGCGTGAACGGAACCGAGGAGATCGACGACCAGTTTACGGAACAGTCGAAACTGCCGGCGTTGGACACCGCCTTCGACTATTT
>JBATHN010000046.1:0-2374 GCA_049666885.1 Desulfobacterales bacterium | reverse complement strand
AAACGGCAAAAACGTGGTCGGAATCTCCCGTGAAGCGATGGCGGTGCTCATGCTCTATGACTGGCCGGGCAACGTGCGCGAACTCGAAAATGCCATCGAGCATGCCTTTGTTCTTTGTCAGGGCGATATGATTCGTTTACCCCATCTCCCGGAGCGGATCGTGCCGCAAGATGCTTCCCTGGTCATAGCGACGGATTTGACGCTCAAGGAAATCGAAAAACGTGCCATTCAGACAGCCTTGCACCGCAACCGGTGGAGAAAGGTCGCCACAGCCCGCGAACTGGGGATAGACAAAAACACCCTGCGGCGCAAGATTCAACGGTTGGGAATCGAAAAACCGGTCTGAACCGCGATTAACAGTCGCCTTCAAGCGTTTCTCGACGGAATTCATTGCCGGCTCCGGGCCGGGCGGCAAATCGATCCTGAATTCGGTGCCCTTTCCTTCTTCGCCGGCGACCTGAATTCGTCCGTTGTGACCGTTGACAATACCGTAGCTGACCGCGAGCCCGAGGTCAGTTCAGATCAAAAACAAACGTTGGTTCATGTTTACGATTCAATGACCGTTTCAAGCGATCTCGAGTTCTGGTCGAAGCGTGTGCAGGCGCTCCCTGGCCAAATTTCGTACTTCGGGATCGGCGTCCTTTTTCATCACCTGTTTCAACAGTTCCACATCAATTTCTTCCCTGACGGCCTTTTTGCGAACCTCGGGATCCGAACGACTGATTTTTGGTAGAAAAAAGTCCTGGAACTTCATCAAAATCACCTCCTTTCTGCAGATGAATTTAATGCTGTCATTCCATTTTCGGTTCCGGCGCTGCCTGTTTTTTGACCAGTGCCTCGAGTTGCTCTTTGGAGAGCGGTTGGCCGAAGGCGACATACTGGCGGAGCGGTTTATCCGGGTTTTCGATTGGTATCCATTGACCGTCCTTAAAGTTCTGATAAACGCAGCGATAGTCTAGTTGATCGACAACCGGGATGACGCCTTTGAGGTTTGCGATTTTTCCATTTTCGAGCCAGGTTAATTTTAGCGTGCCTTTTTGAGTTTCTTTGGCGATTTCCGAAGCATGACAAACATCACAGCCTCTGCCTTCCTTCATGATCGAATGACTCATGTGGGGCGCGAACATGAGGAAGGTTTTGTCTCCCTTGGTGACGAAGGTCTGCATGCTGGCCGATGTGACCTTGCCGTCGAGGTTCATCAGGTATACCCAGCCGGAGACCGGTATCGCCTTCCGCACGCCTTTCTCGACCAGCGTGTCGAAGTGACAGTTGGTGCAGCTGACGACGTGGCGCACATGGCAAGCCTTGCAGTCCAGCTTGTTTCCATGAGCCGTGTGAGCCTCGGTCGGCTTCACCGTGTCGTGGCAGTTTTCACAACGGGTCGCCATGGCACCGGGTTGTTTCATGGAGACGTACTCGGTGCCGTCACCGTGCATCTCCCTTGCGGAATGGCAGTCGGTGCACACCATTCCCTGGGCCAGATGCACGTCTTCCTGCTGGGCTTTGTGGTCGATGCCGATCATGGCCTTCTCACGGCCGTGGCATTGCAGGCACATGTCCAATTTGCCGGCGGCACGGGTCGAATAGCCGAGAGCCTTACAGTCGCCTTCAACCGTTTCTGTCCTGTGGCAGCGATCGCAGCCGGCCGCGTGGCAGTTTTTGCAGCCTAATTCGGAATAGGGGATACCGGTCAACTGCTCCAGTCCGCCGTTATCCTTGCTGTACCAGTGGGCCATGCCGTTGGCCGTGTAATGCAGGCTGCGCAGGTAAAAGCAGCTGCTTTCTTCAACCGGTTTCTGATCTGCGTTGCTGCTGAATACCGCCAAAAAGGCTAGTGCTGCCATCAACCCGATGAGAGCAGACAGGTATTTAACATTCAGCATTTCTTCGCCCCCTTTCCTTGTCATATAAGCTGAGAAGATCATCGCGGGCGATTGTCGTCAGCTCATGGCCATCATGCTCTCAGGAAAAGGCGGTTCCTGCCCTGCATCCGGTTCCGGTATCAGCTCTGAACCCCTTGGTCACACCATTGTCAGTCGATTCTCCTGCATATCGAAGATGGCGTTTGCATGCGGTTAAGCCATCGCCATTTCACGGCGCGCGGCCATGTCTACCAATGTTCTCCCTCTGGCTTTGTCGATTCCAAGCGCCTTGCGCTTCTTGTCGATATGGGCGATCATCTTTTGGGCGTGCAGGACCGGATCGACCTCGAGATCCCACATCCCGCCGTAAAGCTTTTCGAATTCTTCGAACAGATACTTCTGGAATACGGGCGCACCGGATACCGGCAGCGTTACACCGAAAACCGTGTATACGCCTGAAGCCACAAAGTAATGTCCGATGCTGATGGCCTTTTCGCTCATCCACTCCGGCG
>JBATHN010000045.1:0-4208 GCA_049666885.1 Desulfobacterales bacterium | reverse complement strand
AGCCCCCCGGTCTTTTTCAGGTTCAGCTCGGCAAATCCGTATTCGCGCTTGCTGGCCCGGCGGACCGTGCCGCCGAGGGCATCCACCATGTACTGCATTCCGTAGCAGATCCCCAGCACCGGTATGGACAGGTCAAAAACGGCGGGGTCTATTTTCGGACTGTTCTTTTCGTAGATGCTGGAAGGACCGCCTGAGAGGATGATGCCTTGCGGCTGCAGAGACATGACGGTTTCGACGGTGACGGTCGGCGGTTCGATCTGACAATACACCCGGGCCTCCCGCACGCGCCGGGCGATGAGCTGGTTGTACTGCGAACCGAAGTCAATGACGAGAATCATCGGTAACTTTCTAGTGTATTGTCACACATAAATTGTCTTATTCATTGTCGCCCGCTGGTCAATATTTCAAGCCTGGGTAAATAACAAAGTACACCGGAAGTGTTGGTTTGGGTTTCAGGTTTCAGTACTTGCCCACCCGCCCAAATAAATGCCAAATACCAAAATACAAGCACCAAAATACAAATAAATTCCAAATGACAATATCCAAATCTCAAATAAGCTCAAAAACCCATCGTTTTGAATTTCGAATTTTGGTCATTGTGATTTGTTTGTTATTTGCTATTTGCGATTTGGAATTTTTCACCGACAAAAGTTTCTTCTTCGGTCAGAGTGGTCGCTCGCGGCTATAGGTGGCACTGAACTTTGAACCGGGGAGCTTATGTGCATTAAATTGCGTCGCTCAAGGCAGTCGAGACACTTCAAAATTGACACGACACTAAAGCACGCTATCCATCGCGCGGCCGCTGAGCCGGAAAGGTGCATCTGAATCGGGCGGCACCACCCGCCGAAACCCGTTGAAACGGTTTGCGAAAACAGGCTGAATATGGTAGAGAGCGCTGCAAATGTCAACCCAATTTATGCTCGTTCAGCTTTACGAAATACAGACACCGGCCGAGGCCGAAGCCCTCATCGCGCTGGGTGTGGACCACATCGGAAGTGTGATTCTCACGGCCTCATGCTGGAAAGATGCCGCCATACGCGAAACCGTTCGATTGACCCGTTCCGCCGGGGCCCGCAGCAGCCTGATTCCGCTCTTCAACACACCCGCGACGGTAATGGAAATGCTGGACTACTACCGCCCTGACATCGTTCATTTTTGCGAGTCTGTGAGCGACCGCAACGGGATGCTGGAAATATGCCAAAAACTGCTTAATCTACAGAAGCAGGTCAGGAAAAACTTTCCGGAGATCGCCATCATGCGCTCCATCCCGATCGCCCCGCCGGGCTTCGCTCGGCATGTGCCGACCCTCGAACTGGCGGCTCTGTTCGAACCCGCAAGCGATTATTTTCTGACCGACACGCTGCTGGTTCAAAATACCTCGAAAACGGAGCCGGCCGATCAGCCGGTCAATGGCTTCATCGGCATCACCGGCCAAACCTGCGATTGGTTCATGGCCCGAAAGCTGGTGGACGCCGCGCGCATCCCGGTTATTCTGGCCGGCGGCATTTCACCGGACAATGTCGTGGAAGGGTTGCGGCAGGTGAGACCGGCCGGGGTCGACAGCTGCACGGGCACCAACGCCCGCGACAGTTATGGGCAGCCGATCCGGTTCCAAAAAGATCCCGCCAGAGTCAAACGTCTGGTGGATGCAGTGCGCGAGTTCAAATCCGGTCTTCTATTGGATGATTTGCGGCCCGGCTCCCGTCGACCCCCAGCGGACGGCGATAACGAAAAAGGCCGCCATTTATGATACTCAGATACAAGGAGGATAACAGAGTCGATGTTTGACAGTTCAAATCTCAGAAAAGGCCTGAAGTTGGAAATCGATGGCGAGCCTTACATCGTCGTTCAGTTCGAGTTCGTCAAGCCCGGCAAGGGCCAGGCGCTCTACAAATGCCGCTTGAAGAACATGATCACCGGCTCTCAGTTCGACCGAACCTACCGATCGGGTGAAAAATTCAACGAAGCCAACCTCGAAGAAACCGAAATGGAGTACCTGTATTTCGACGGCGAACACTACTGTTTCATGAACACATCGACCTACGAACAGGAACTGCTGAGTGAAAGCCAGGTCGCTGATTCCAAAAATTTTCTCAAAGAAAACACGGTCTGCAACGTGCTGATGTTCGACCGCAAACCGATCGGCATCACCCTGCCGTTTTTCATCGAACTCAAGATCATCAAAGCCGATCCGTGGGCCAAAGGCGACACGGCTTCGGGCGACAGCAAACCGGCAACGCTCGAGACCGGTTACGAGATCCAGGTGCCGCCTTTCGTCGAGGAGGGTGAAGTCGTGCGGATCGACACCCGGACGGGCAATTACGTGGAGCGGGTGAAGAGGTGACGACGCTATAGAACGCTGAACCGCCGATCGAACATTTTTCCGATTCCATATTCGTCGCGCCGCATAAATTTTTCCTGTGACGGCCCGATGATCTGCATCTCCGGATGGCTCCGCTGCACGTCAACTGCGATCTTCATCTCCTTGGTGCAGCCGGTGCTGAAGGTGGCATCTTTGCCGACCCATTCGGGCGGAACTTTTTTCTTGAGGATCTGAAACGTCTGCAGGATGTCCTCGTAGCTTTGAAACCGCCAGATGTCGATCAGGCCGCTGCGTTGAACGATTTCCCACATGTACATCAGATCGTCGGCATCCATGCCGGGTTCGTAGAATTCGGACGGGTTGATGATGAAGGTCTGGGTGGAGTGTTCCTCGAGATGGTGGACAAATGTCGACATGATCTTTTTGGCCATGTCGATTTTACCCGGTATCGAACCGATGATGCCGCTGTAGAAAACCACCGTCATGCCGTCGGCCTTGGCGGCCGCCATTTGATCGACAATCGACTGGGCCTTCCGTTCAAGGTCGGCGTGTGAAAACTTGATCACCTTTTCGTGCTTGGGCTTGAAGGTGACCTCGATGCCTCCGCCGCGGGGCGTGGTGATGTTGTAGATGTCTTGGGTGAACTGAAAAGGCGTGTCGAAGAACCGCCGTCGCTGATCGTCACCGCGCGATATGACCGCATCGACTTCTTTGAAGGCCCTGGCGAAGGTGGTCGAGACCATCAAGAGGTTTAGGTTCTCGCGTGTGCCGTCGGATACGGCCAATATGTCATAATCACTACGGAGTTTACTCACCAGTTCGTTCTTGCCGAGCGTTTTTTCCCGCAGCACCAGCACGCCTTCGATTTCACGTCGCAGCACCAGATCGGCGTTCAAGTCGGCAAAGTCGGCTTTGGTGAAAAGAGGACCCTCCTTGAAGACGATGATAATTTTGTGCCCGCGTTTGACCAGGTACCGGATGATGGCCAGATCGACGATGATCTCTCCGGCTTCGTTCGCCAGCCAGAGGATTTTGCGGCCTTTGTCCTCGTTGTTGGGGACATGGTTCCCGGTGATCGCTAAAAATGCCAGGAGCTGCTCCAGTCCGTTACCGTCGATGGGTTGCTTGAAGAGTTCCAGATAATTCTGTTCAGTGAATTTTTCGGCAGCATCGGTCTCCCACAACGCCGGCGCACCGGCCAAGGCGATGAGCCGTTTCAACTCAAGGTAATCCGCAAATTCCCGGATACCGGCAAGGGTGCCGGGCACCTGTTCGCAGGGGAAGGGCTCAACGCGGTTCATTGCATTTTGGAATGCGGATGTGTTCAGGGCGAGTTGGACCCGCCGGTTTCGTCGCGCTTTTTCCTCGAACCAGGGATCTTCGATTTGAGTGCGGTGCAAAAAGATCATGAGCAACCGCTTTTCGAGTCGCGATGGAATCAGAATTTGATCTGTGATTTCGCTTTCATATTTGATCCGTACCAAGGCTTCCAGGAATTGCCGTTCCCGCGGATCTTCGATTTTGCCTCTGATCAGCGCCATGATGCGATCGAGGACCTCCCGGTATTTAGCGGTCATAAAACTCGATTTCTTGCGGCTCATGATAGCGTTGAACATGCGGCTGGAGCAGGGATAATAGCGCTCATCACCTTCTGTGAACACCATGAAGCGGACCTGCTCTGGAGAGGCGGCCAGTTCCGGGTAGGCGTAGTGGTCGAGATGGTTTTCGATGAAGAATGCGGTAAACCAGGCGTCCTGTTCCGGACTCGATCCCGGTCGATGGGGTGAGCGCATCGTGCGGCCCGATCCTTTTTTCAAGACCTTGCGGCGGGGTTTGCCGGCTTTGGCGGTCTGGCTTGTTGTGTTTTTCTGCAGCAAGAGAGACA
>JBATHN010000044.1:0-24310 GCA_049666885.1 Desulfobacterales bacterium | reverse complement strand
AAGCGTCGGCACAATCAAACTGAGGCGAAAAATCAACATGACGCGTTTGAAAAGCTTACGGCATTTAATGGCTATTGCTCTCTTGCTGGGCGTGGCGGTCACCGGCGAGGCCGGCTGGATTATGCAGGAAAAGGAAGGCGACCAGACACTCATTTCGAAAGGACGGCTGAAGAGTTCCGCAGATAATATCTCCTGGGTTTTGGACGGCCCCGGCAACAAGGTATATTTTATTGACGGCCATGAGAAAACCTACGCCACAGGTTCTGTGGAAGACTACTGCGGCGCAACTGCCGCACTGGTCGAGCAGACGATGAAAAATCTGCCCGCAGAACAGCGCAAGATGCTGGAAGATATAATGAAAAAGGATAAAGAGGAAGCCCCTCACACGGTTAGCGTGATAGCGGCCGGCGAGGGCGGGAATATAGCGGGACTGAAAACGGTCAAGTACAAGGTAGAGGTGGATGGTGAGCTTTACGAAGAAATATGGCTGGCCACCGACAGCAACTTGATAGACGAATTCAAACCGTTGAAACCGCTGCTGCGAAAATTCAGCACTTGCGCCAGTACATTCGGAACGGAGTTTACTCCGGAAAACGCACCCGAATACCTTCAGTTAATGGAACGCGGGGTCGAAGTCAAGAGCATCGCCTACACCGACGGCAGTCCGGAACCCGTTACCGATGTCGTCAAACTGGAAAAAAAGGATTTACCGGAAACCGAGTTTTCCATTCCCCGCGATTACCGCCAAATTACTTTCGGAGAAATGTTGAAATCCCAGACGGATTAAATATTTTATTAGAGGTGCTGTCTCGGTGGTGTCCGTCACTTCGGACAAGCTGACCGCAGGGGATGCGCGCTCGACAGCCTTTGTTTTTGGACTCTTTACTCTGCCTTTCGCCTTTTTGTTTCGGTTTTAGTAAAAGAACTATTCTGCCTCTGTTTTCTACTTCCTGCACTCTGCTCTGACGCGCCTCCATCTGACACCGGCGAATGAAAACAAACCCCAGTCGGGGTATTTCCAAAGATTGGGTACAAAAAAAAGGAGGCTCAAATGAAAGTGGTTTTTAAAAACGTCTTGTGCACGACGGATTTATCGGATTTCTCCAATATGTCTGTTTATTACGGCGCGGCCCTGGCCCGGGTATTCGAGGCCACGCTCCACCTCTGCCATGTGATCGAACTTCCAATCGTCTCGGTTCACGGCGAAGCCTTCACCTATCCCCCCGACTACGCGCAAACCCTCAAGGAAGATGCATTGCGGCAGATGGACACTCTCATGAAACCGCTTCAGGTAAAATGGGAGCCCCATGTCGAAAAGGGCGCCATCGCCCACACCGTTTCCGATCTGGTGGGCATGACGCAGGCCGACCTGGTGGTTTCCGCCAGCCACGGCCGTTCGGGTCTGAAACGGCTGTTGCTCGGCTCGGTCACCGAGCAGTTGCTTCGGAGCATCCGTTGCCCGTTTCTGGTCGTGACCGCGCCTGAGAAACGGGGCGACGATCTTGCTGAGATGAAGATCACGCGGGACACCGTCGAAAACTTCCGATTGAAAAAAATTCTGGTCGGCTCTGATTTTTCTCAGGATTCGGCCAATGCGGTGACCTACGGCTTCAGCCTGGCTCAGGACTTTCAGTCGGAACTTCACCTGGTGCACGTGGTGGAGCCTTATGCCTACTCCGATGCCCTCATGCCCAACCCCATGACAGCCGAAGTGCAGACCGATCTGAATGCCCTCCTGACCGAAAGACTCGAATCGCTGGTGCCGGTCGAGGCCCGCAACTGGTGCGAGGTCAAGACCAGCTGCCTGGCCGGCATGCCTTATGAGGAGTTGGTCAAATATGGCGTTTTACACGCCGTCGACTTGATCATCTTGGGCATTCGGGGTCGAGGGCTCGTTGAAACGCTCTTGCTGGGGTCGACCACCGACCGCGTGATTCGGCGGGTCTCTTGCCCGGTACTGGCGGTCGGGCCATCTACGGAGGGTAACCGATAAGAATGCTGGCTACAGCGGGCAAGAGAAACAGGAGATCGAGTGAACAGGGAGGTGGGCATAATTTTTCAACCCGGTGCACAAGGGTGCATCAAAATACCCGGGTGTTCCGATCACCAAGCAACGCTCATAAATCGGAACATTTTTAAATCAGTCAAGGAATAAGGGTCACGGTAAGAAATAATTCCACACGCTTGCGCCGGATTTGGGTTCGTCTTCAAGGCAAATCCAGCGGCGCATATCGAGGCAGTAGACGGACCAAAAGACCGCCAGATGTGGAATTAGTTTTTACTGGGGCCCTGACATCAATCCGCCGACCCGTTACCCTGCAAATCGGTTCTGACATACAGTTTTAGCCCGCTGACCCCGACCACGGTGACGTTTCGTCCTTCTTCCAGCGGCCGATCATTTTCAACGGTCTCGGCCCGCCATAATTCTCCACGCACCCGGACATAGCCTTCGGGATCGAGCCGGCCGATGACGATACCCCGGCGACCGATCATCGAGGAAGGATCATCCGTGTCACCCCCGGCATACGACCGCCACAGAAGTGGAAACAGGACAAGGTCCTTCACGACCGCCAAGCCGACAATTCCCAATCCCAGCCAGAAGGGGACGGTTACCCACCACCGATTGATCAACAGAATCACCAAAACCAAAAGCACTGTCCCCGGCAACTGAATCAGCGCATAGCGCAGAATCACCTTGAGGGTCCATCGCTCCCGGCCGATGGGGTCGACAATCTTTATCCGTCGTTTTCGATCCTGCATTGGACCAATCCGTCCTCCACTGGACTTCGAACCAAACGCACATGGCCCTGGTGCGAACCGCCACGGTGCATGAAAATGACGTGCCGGAGCCCGGATGAGCGGTTGCGAAAAGCGGCTGACTGTCTGAGTCGCTTACGGGGTCTCAGACCGGACCCTATACCAATGCCGCGTGGAAGACACGAACTTCAAGCGGCATCCGAACTCTTTATTTGAAAAAGGGACTGGTCCGGGCTTGAAAGCCCGTTGGCGGCGTGTTTCAGCCGTTTTTCGCAACCGTTCATCCGGGCGGAGGTGCCCATTTTGTTCGGTTGTGTCCGTTGAGTCCCGCCGTGATAGGCGGGATTGAGCCGGTTATGTCAGGCTAAGGATGTGACCCAAATTCTATTTTCGTTTTAAAGTCCAAGAAGAGGCCTATCGCATCACCGTATCTGTCCGTGGGATGTCGTTGTCTTGGGTACGGGCATTTCCGGTCCGGCAGCCCACCGCAGCAGGAGCCTTAAAGTTCCGGTAGAGGCGAGGTTGCCGAGACAGAGCCCGATCGGACCGATCACGTTTCCGGGAAGGCCGACGGTCAGGAAGACCGCGGCGGCCGAAAACACGACCGCCATGAACCCGGCTTGGCCGGTGATGACCACAAGTGGCCTTCGCGCCAGGGAGGCCAGTCCTTCACCCTGTGCTCGAACCGCTACGCAGAGGGGATAAAAGGCCAGTACCACGGCCGTAATCCGGACCAGTGGGAGATCTGTCGGAGCGAGATTTTGGAGTCGAACATAGTAGAGTTCCGCCAGTCCGGGCAAAATAAAAATCAGCGGCAGCAGCCCGAGAATGCTGCCTGCGGCCAACGAAAACCGCAGCGTCCGTCGGTCCACGCGCTGCGGCGGCGCAAAGGCCAGGACGACTTCCTGCAGGCGTGTGGCACTGTAAGCAACCGGGGTTGCCAGTCCGAGGGCCAGGTAGTAGGCCGGCAGCATCGTCTCCGGGTCGGCCGCACGCGCAATGAAGGCTCCCAAGACAATTGCCGCCAGTGAAAGCAGGTATCCGCTGAAGGAGAGCGGTAGATTGAAGAGAAACAGCTCCATTTTACCGGGTGGTCTGGTTACGGCCGTTTCGAGGCGCCTCAGGAAAGGCGCTGCCAAAAGCCGTGATACCAAGACTTCGAGAGCCACGGGCAGCGACAGACAGACAAT
The DNA here is from genome assembly GCA_049666885.1 of Desulfobacterales bacterium. Taxonomy (GTDB): domain Bacteria; phylum Desulfobacterota; class Desulfobacteria; order Desulfobacterales; family SG8-13; genus JARFQH01. Next base: position 20,363 of record JBATHN010000044.1, on the reverse strand, counting down.
CGCCCAAATGGGGCCGACCAAACCCGCGAGGCAAAACAGGGGCGACAGCAGAGCCGTCAGCAGGATACGCATCAGTGTCGCCAGGCTGGCCCGACCGGTGGCCCGTGCGTTGTACATAACGACCTGGTAGCAGATCCTCAAGAAGAAGAGCAGCTGCAGGGGGATGCTGAACAGAAGGGTGAGTGTTGCCGGCGCCTCGATGCTCGGCGGCAGTCCGATGATTTTGCCGAAAAGCAAATGCGCGGTATAAGGCAGGCACAGCAGGGCCTGAACGGTGATAACAAACAGAGCGATCTGGAGAACCACCACCTGAAAGACCCGGTAACTTTCGCGGCTGCGAACGAAAACCATCCCCGTGGTGATGAGACCGAAACCCAAGGTCCCCAGCATGAACATAATGGTGTTGGACTGGGCCAGGCCGGCCAGGTTGAGGGGGCCGCCCTGACCGCGTGAAGCAACCATGGCGACCAGGGGGTAAGTGAATCCCTGCGAAGCCGACTGAAGCGCCAGCGGAACGAAAAAGCGGGTCATGGTCCCGGTGGATAGCGTGGATTGATTGTCCATCTCAGACACCAGTCGAAGTGGCAACCCGGGCTGAATGCACAGAACACGTCGCAAAATCGGCGCCGGCTCGGCTATGTCAGTGGTGTCCGGTCTGTCGACGGTGATTCGCAAAAGGCCTGAATTGGCCGGCGGTTGAATGCAGTGGTGTTATCGACCGGGAACGATAATGCGTGATGGTTCTTTTCCGGTGGGGGTAATGATCTGTGATTGCTCTTTTTGCCGCATCTTCTGCACTTCATCCGCCAGTTTCTCAACCGCCGCCTGCATGGCTTCCGGAAATCGTTTGATCGCCTGCTGCAGTTGTTTGGCTGGAATCATGGCCTGCACCGGCAATGGACCGGCAGCCGTCATGAGGTTGGTCTCGCCCACGAAAATGGTTTTGCGGGTTTTGTCGACCGAGCCGTCGCTTGTTACCGGGGTAAGCCGCCGAATGCTGGCCACCTTAAGATCGGTAAACGTTTCTTCCAAGTAGAGGTTCTGCCGGTCGACCGTAAAGTCGATCGTCTGGGTTCTTTCTTCCGCCATTTTCGTTGCCGCTCCTTTAGTCTCTTATCTGTTAAATTGTATGTGTTTTGCGCACAAAAATTTTTAGAATATCAGGAAACATATATTACTCACGGATCTACAGAGGTTAAAAATAATTCCCACTTTTTCAAAATATTAGGTTCCGGCTTGTCCGGGTTGGGATTCGCGAAAAAATGCGCACATACGGACTGGAAACCAATTTGTGCCACCGGTGAGTCCGTGGATGGTCGCGCGTTATTATATGATACAATCGTTCAGTTAAGGGCCTCGTCAAGAAATAATGACACAAAATTACGTCGGATTTTGGTTCGTCTACAAGGCGCATCCGTCGGTGCATATCAGGATATGTGCCGGCGGATGTAACGCGGTAGACAGGCCAATAGACAAGCAAGATGTGTCATTATTTCTTGCCGCGGCCCTTTGGCCCTTTAGCAATAACCGGCACGGTAACAGATCGTGGCCGATTAGGCAATCGGGATCATGGAAAAGGTCCAAACCGCGGTATCGTTGTGAACACATCGACGTCACCTGTCAAAGCCTCTGTTGTTGCTTCAAACCTCAAAGGTTGCTAATGTCAGGTTTCTAATATGTCAACCCGGATCACACGTCCGCTTTCAGGAGTGATATTATAAACCATGGGTTATGCCGCCAGAATTACCGGGATCGGGTCCGCGTTTCCGGAAAAACATTTAAGCAACGAAGAACTTATCCGGATGCTGGCCCATCACGGCATCGAAACCAACGACCAGTGGATCCTGGATAGAACCGGCATCCGAGAACGCCGAATCGCAAACGTCGAAAACGAGGCCGAAACCAACTCTTCCCTCGGTGCACGGGCGAGCCGCAAAGCGCTCAAAATGGCGGGCCGCAAAGCCGAGGATATCGACCAGATCATCTATGCCACCTGTTCGCCGGACACACCGCTCCCTTCTACGGCCTGCTGGCTCCAGAAAAAAATCGGGGCGAGCAATGCCTGGGCAATGGATATCAATGCCGCTTGCTCCGGGTTCGTCTACGGGCTCGTGACGGCCCAGCAGTTCATCCTGTCCGGACAAGCGCGAACCATTCTCGTAGTCGGCGGCGAAGTCCTGTCACCGATAACAAACTGGTCGGATCGCTCTTCGTGCATCCTCTTTGGAGATGGAGCCGGCGCAGTCATCGTCGAGCAGGTTCCGGATAGAAGCCCGCAGCGCATCCTGTCCAGCCACCTGACCTCGAACGGCAGCCTGAGCAAGCTTTTTTACGTTCCGGCCGGCGGATCCAACCTCGAGGTCACCCCCGAACGTTACGCTCAGAACCTCCATAAAATGCGCATGAACGGCCGCGAAATTTTCAAAGTGGCGGTGCGGACCCTGACCGACTGCGCCCTGCGCACACTTGAAAAACGGCGCCTGTCGATTGTGCGCCTCGATTGGTTTGTCCCGCATCAGGCCAACCTGAGGATTATCGAAGCGGTGGCCAACCGTCTCGCTTTCCCGATGGATCGCGTGCTGGTCAATCTGGACCGCTATGGCAACACTTCGGCGGCTACCATCCCGTCGGCGTTGGACGAAGCCGTGCGGGACGGCCGCATCAGGGAAGGGCAAACCATTCTGCTCGACGCTTTCGGCGCCGGACTGACGGCCGGCGCAGTGCTGCTGAGATGGTAACTCACCGATTAATCCTCAAGACGCAATCCGTTCAGCGGCGTTACTCATAAAACCGGAACCGCCCTCCGGATTGCGGGAAACGCCGATGCACAAAACCGATAAAGGGTGCAGGATGGCCCGGCTCGTCTGCAAGGTTCTTTTTTATTTTATTTTGATTGTTTTGACGGCAGGACCATGTCGAGCGGCTGGCGACATGATGCTGCAGCTCCAGCGATTCCGGGAAGATTTAGCCGTAAAAAACGCAGAACTGCTTAATGGCGAAAAACAGATTATCGGATTGGGCGGACAGCTGGAACGGAACGACCTGCCGTACATCAACAGCATCGTGGCCAGCCTCAATTCGATTGAAACCTGTCTCTACTATCAATCGGAGCTGGCCGGTGTGTACCATGACGTTGCGGGAATAAGCGACGGTTACGTCCGATCCCAATTGCCCCGCATGATCCGGCAGGTGGGTTTCACTCTCGGCAGCGTCGATATCGAATACAAAAAGATAACGGCTCAATACATGCAGGTTATCGGCACCGAGGCACTGAAGATCACCGATCGACTCAGAAAAAACATCCGGGAGACCCGGCAGCTTCTGGAAGAGCACCTGAAATGGCTCGAATCGGAATCGGCCGGAACGATTGAAAAGAAAAATAAACCGGATCGATCACCGCAAAAACTATAGCGAAGGTGTCATGCAGCCCAAATCCAATAAAAAGCGGGTGTTCCCGACGGCAAAGGAAGACGCTCATGCCGCCAAACTGCATGTCGACTCACCCCAGTGCCGGTCCGCATCCTATCGCCTGGCTTATCTCGACGATGAGCTCATGCTGCGTGACGAGTTGCGACCGGTCCGCCTGCAGCTAGAACTGCTCAAGGCCGAGCTGGTTCAACACGAAATGGGAATCGAGTCCACGGTCGTCATCTTCGGCAGCGGGCGGATTCCGGATCCGGAGAACGCAACAGCCGAACTGGTTGCCGTAAAAGCCCGCATGAAGGGCCACAAAAACGACCCTGAAATGAAGAAGGCGTTGCGACGGGCCCAACGCGATCTGGAAAGGAGCCGCTACTACGAGGAGGCCCGCCGGCTGGCAAGACTGATTTCCATCAATTCACCCCGCGATTGCCTTGTGGTTGTCACCGGCGGCGGTCCGGGAATCATGGAAGCCGCTAATCGCGGCGCCCACGAATCCGGTTGCCAGAGCATCGGTCTGAACATCGTACTGCCTTTCGAACAGGCGCCCAACATCTTCATCACACCTGAATTGAGTTTCCAGTTTCATTACTTTGCCATCCGCAAAATGCATTTCCTATTGCGGGCCAAGAGTCTGGTTGCCTTCCCGGGTGGTTACGGTACTTTGGATGAGCTGTTCGAAACCCTGACACTGATTCAAACGGGCAAGATCAAACCGATTCCGGTGCTCCTGTTCGGACAGTCTTTCTGGGAGAAGATCATCAACTTTAAAGCTCTAGTGGATGAAGGAAACATCAGCCCCAAAGATATCGATATTTTCACCTATGTCGAGACTGCGGAAGAGGCCTGGGAAATCATTTCCCAAGCCGACAGCCAGGTATGATTTACTGCATTTTGGGTTCCTTTCGGCAATGAGGATCATGGAAAAGCCATGATCCATCCGCGCAAGCTTGGGGCCATGCAGCGTCCTTTTCGCGCGCTGCGGTGGCAACTCCGCCGTCCGTAAAAAAAATCAGCGCGGAATCAGGTCGGAAAACGCAATGAAATATACTGCTTACAGTTTGCTCAGCATCGCCCTACGGATCGTCTAAACCCCACCCCTTGTATTTCCCGCCGGCAAACTTATTGTATTCAAGGGTTACCGATGAGCCGATCGGCTGTCGTGGACAACTTCTGAAAAATCAATGTTCAACGGCGGCCCCAACATTCAATTTTTAAAATAGCGCCAATTGGAGGCAAACAATGGGAAAACGTGTCGTGATCGACAAAGATGAATGCACCGGATGTGAAAGTTGTGTTGAACTCTGCGATGAGGTTTTCGCCTTCAACGAAGATGAAGAAAAAGCCGAGGTCATCAAGCCTGAAGGCGGGCCGGAGGACTGCATCGAGGAGGCCATCGAATCCTGCCCAGTCGAGTGCATCAGCTGGGAAGAGGATTGACGGCGTGTCGAAAAAATGCCGATAACCCGAACAAATATGATGATCGAGTCGTACGTCTCAGGTCGCAGCATGCGTGTGGCCGGAAAGACTTACAGCACCGATCTCAAAATTATCGGCGATACAGTCAAGGACAATTGGTGGCGTAGGGAGGGCCATCGGCTGTTGTTGGACGATATTGTGGATATTCTGGAAAGCAGGCCGGACATCCTGGTGGTCGGAACCGGTTATGCCGGTAACTTGGACGTTCCGGCCAGCCTCCGCAAAAACCTCGCTGAACGCGGCGTTCGTCTTATTACCGAACATACCGCTGAAGCTGTCGAGCTGTTCAACAGACACCGGGCCCAAAAAGAAAGCGTCGCCGGTGCGTTTCATCTCACGTGTTAATCTTCATAATTGCCGCAATAATCGAAGCGATCCGCGCCGATTTCTAAAATTTTCTTTAGCTTCTGCAGATCGTTTCTAACCTGCTGGCGCACCTTGCGCTTGACCAAAAAGCCAAGCATTTTTAAATTTTTTAGTTCGATGTTGCTGCGGGTGAGAAACCGCGTCCCGCCGTGGACCGCTTCGAAAATGAAACGGCTTTCACCGGCAACCGGTCCTGCGGTGAAGCAATAGGTGCAGATCTCGTTCGGAACGTACTCTGAAATGATTCCCTCGGAATCGAAAAATTGGCCCATGAAACGGTTTACCAACCGGTAGGTTGCGCCTTGCCCGAAGGGGCCTTCTGACGTCTGTTCGGACAGAATGACGTCAGTTTGCCAGCACATATTGTTCTCGAGGTTCGTTGCAAACGCGAAGACTTTTTCGACCGGCTGGTTTATTGTAACGCTGTCTTTAATATCGATCATTTAAAATCCCCTCTAAGCACAGGGTCGTTACTTTTCCTGATATATTAATTTCAATAGGCGTCAATTTCAATGCCCACGCGGTCGGTCTTCTGTTTTTTTCCTATTCTTCCATATTAAATTCAGCAACTTCGATCGGGTTGACAATTGCGTAATAAAACCCATTTTATAGCCCGAAAATTAATAATATCGGTTGGCGAACCTTTAACAAAATGCAACTGAACACCAGAAAAAGGAGTGAAAATGGCCGGTAAAAAAGAAACCCATCAGTTTAAAACCGAAGTGCAACAGTTGCTCAATCTCATCATCAACTCCCTTTATTCAAACCAGGAAATATTTTTACGGGAGTTGATTTCGAATGCCTCTGATGCGATCGACCGGCTGAGATTCAAAGCCCAGATAGAACCGGACATCCTTGGTGATGACACCGAGTTTAAAATTAAGATTGCCGCCGACGGCATCAAGAACACGCTCACGGTTTCCGATAACGGCATCGGCATGACTTACGACGAAATCATGGAAAATATAGGCACCATAGCCAAGAGCGGGACTGCGGGTTTCATGGAGGCCATTGCCCACCTCAATGATAAGAGCGTGGTATCCCCTGAACTGATCGGCCAGTTTGGCGTCGGGTTTTACAGCGCATTCATCGTCGCAGAGAGGGTAACCCTGATCTCCCGCGCGGCCGGCTCCGAAACCGCTACCCGCTGGACTTCTACCGGTGACGGCACCTACACGCTCGAGGAAGCAGCCAGGAACGTCCGCGGTACGACGGTGATCCTGGATCTGAAAAAAAAGACAAAGGAGGAACCCGATTTCACCGACGAATTGACCATCCGTCAAATCGTCAAACGCCACTCCGATTTCGTGAACTATCCGATCGTGATGGACGTGGAACGGGATGAACCGATTCCGGATAACGAACTGATCAAGGACGAGGCGGGCAAAACGATCGGCAAGACCAGCCGCAAGGTGATGCGCGAAGAAACCCTCAATTCCATGAAGGCCATCTGGACCAAAGACAAGAAAGAAGTCAGCGCGGATGAGTATGAGGAGTTCTACAAGCACATCAGCCACGACTGGAATGCCCCTTTAGCCCACCTGCACCTTAAATTCGAGGGCACCACCGAATACGACGCCCTGCTGTATATTCCGAGCCAGGCCCCCTTCGATCTGTTCAATCCGGACATGAAGCACGGCGTTCACCTCTACTGCAAGCGTATTTTCATAATGGAGAACTGTCGTGAACTGGTCCCCGAGTATTTTCGTTTCATTCGGGGCGTTGTGGACGCCCCGGATTTGAATCTCAACATCAGCCGCGAAATATTACAGCAGGACCGCCTTGTCAGAAACATCCGCAGAAACCTGGTTAAAAAGATTTTCGAACATCTTGAAACGATGGAATCCGAAACCTATGCGACTTTCTGGAATCAGTTCGGGCAGGTGCTTAAATCAGGCATCTACACCGATCCGGAGAACCGCAAAAAAATTGCCGATTTGGCCCGCTACCGGACCACCCGGAACGAAGACAAATTGATATCCTTCAAAAATTATGTCGATCGCATGCAACCGGATCAAAAGGAAATTTACTACCTGACCGGAGACGACCTGACGGCCCTGATCGATAGCCCCCTGCTCGAAAGGCTGAAGGAAAAGGGTTACGAAGTGTTGCTGATGAGCGACCCCGTGGACGAATGGGTGGTGCAGGCGCTCGATGAGTACGATGGCAAGCCTCTTAAAAGCGCGGAAAAAGGTGACATTGACTTGCCGAAGGTCGATGCTGAGAAACAAAATGCCTATGCACCACTATTCGGTTTCATCAAATCGAAACTGCAAGACAAGGTTAAAGACGTCAAGCCCTCCACCCGTCTCAAGGATTCGTTGGCCTGTCTGTCCGGTGAGAGCCACGATCCGAGTGCCTATATGGAAAAACTCCTCAAGGCCGCGGGCCGGCAGCCGCCACAATCCAAGCGGGTACTGGAATTGAACCCCGACCACCCCGCCCTGGATTACTTCAGAAAATTGTACGAGAAGGACCGGAACCTCCCGGTTTTGAAGAATTACAGCGAACTGCTGCTCGACATGGCTGTGATCGGCGAGGGCGGCAAACCTGAGAATCCGGCCCGCTTTTCTAAACTCGTGGGGGAATTGATGTCAGAGGCTCTAAAATAGTTTCCGTCCATAAATGGCCCTTTTCCGCAATTCCCCGCCTGCTTCGGGACAGATCGGCGTCAATCTGCGGAATCGCTTGTGCGGCATACAGAACCGTCTGCCTCCGCGCAATGCCGCAGATTTCCTTGAACTTGCAAAAAATTGCACATTTCTGGATCGGAAACTTATCAGTGCCCTTTACGAAACCACGGATGGGCACTGATAGTAAAATCCTCCGTGACGACCGGAATCATCACGGAGGATTTTATTGGTTGATGGGTCGCCTAATCGCTGGCGTATTTGAAGGAGAGCTTTACCCGGGCTCGATAAGCGGTCACCTTGCCGTTTTCTACCTTCATGTCCAGTTTGAGGATTTCGGCAACACGCAAATCCCGGAGACTTTTCGAAGCGGTTTCCACCGCGTTTTTAGCAGCATCTTCCCAGGAAGTGTTGCTGCTGCCAACCAAATCGATAAATTTGTAGACACTGTCGGCCATCTTGTCCTCCTTTCGCTTTTGGATCGGGTTTCTGGGTGATTGCCGCCGGTTGCATCGCGCCATTGCACCGCACCGCCGACGGCAATTCTGTAACGCTGTCGGTCCAACGGGCGGCGTCAAACCGGCGGCATCTATAAATAATGGTGATTCACACGGCCTCGATCCGGTGTATCTTCGGGCCGATGGACGTCATGTTCGCTGACGAGAAAAATGCTTTTATGGCGTGCGTCCACGACAGGCAGGAAGTCAGTCGCGCGCTTCTGTACGGTGATCTCGGACGCAGTTTGTCGGCACCGTTTCGATACCGTGCACATTTTCCGGTTCTTTTCAAACGGCGCTTAGTCAATCTGTAATCAAGGAAGAGCTGAAAGTCAAGCTGCAAAACTTTCTAGTCCTCGTGACATCCAGCCGAATGGCGGTGGCGAGGAGTCAACTCCTGTCAGGGGTCAAATAAATCATTCTCACTTGCAAGACGAGCGAATCCAACATATTAAGCTCCATTACTTCACACACGGAAAAGATAGGGCTCACCGATGACCACCCCTCCCGAAATGTATTCCGAGAAACAAGAATACAGTCTGGATGTCGGGGGCATTGCCGCCGGCATCGCCGCAGTTCAGGGGACGGACGGCGAAATTCCGTGGTGTCCCGGCCACAAGAGCGACCCCTGGGACATGGTGGAAGCGGCCATGGGGTTGAGCATCGGAGGATACCCGACCGCAGCTGAACGGGCCTACCGGTGGCTGATCCGGTGTCAGAACCAGGATGGCAGCTGGTATACGTCCTACCACAACGGCGTGCCGGAAGACACCACCCGGGACGCAAATCTGTCGTCCTATATCGCCGTCGGAATTTATCAACACTATCTTATCACCGGTGACCGGTCATTTCTCGAGTGGGCATGGCCCGGTGTACGGTCAGCCATCGATTTCGCGCTCAGCCTGCAGTCCCCCCACGGCGACATCTACTGGGCCATCAGCCCGGAGGGAAACGTCGACCGAATGGCGCTCTTGACCGGTTCGAGTTCAATCTGCATGAGCATCCGGTGCGCCCTGGCCATCGCGCGAAAAATAGGCTGTCGACAGGACGCCTGGGAAAAGGGTCTCGCCCGTTTAGTGCACGCGATTTCCGAAAAGCCCCAGCGGTTCAACATGACCAAGTCTCGATTTGCCATGGACTGGTATTATCCGGTCTTGTGCGGTGTGTTCGGCGGTCAGAGGGCCCGTAAGCGGATCGATCATCTCTGGAAAAAGTTCGTCATAGAAGGCCAGGGCGTGCGATGTGTCTCCGATCGGCCGTGGGTCACGATTGCCGAAACCGCCGAGCTTTCTCTCGCCCTCTCGGCAGCCGGACTTCGTCCACTGGCCCAAATAGTGTTTAGCTGGATCGCCGACAAACATTACGAGGATGGTATGTATTGGGCCGGTTTCACTTTTCCGGAGATGACCGTATGGCCGGAGGATCGGCTCACCTGGACCAGTGCCGTGGTTTTGATGGCGGCCGACGCCCTCTATGACCTGACTCCCGCCAGCCGGCTTTTTTCGCACGTATTCTGGGGTACGCGAGCGCAGACCGCAACGGAACCTCAGACGGGAGAATACCGTGACCCCTGACCACCGTCCGTATTTCATCAAGAAAGGCTACCTGAAATTCCAGGAGTTCTACACCCGCCGGTATATACGCCCTCGACTGACCGCTCTCGGGCGAGGGCCTCATTTCATCAAGCCCTGGCACGTTGAAATCTTTGGGTCTCCGGTAAAGATAGGAAACTACGCCACCATGATCGCCGCACCAGACAGCAAGATCCGGCTGGCGGTCTGGCCGCAAGCGCCCGGCAGCGGCAGCATTACCATCGGCGACTATTGCCTGGTCTGCCCGGGGGTCCGCATCGGTTCGGCCAACAAGATCGTTATCGAAGACAACTGCATGCTTGCCGGCCGGGTCTACGTAACCGACTGCGACTGGCACGGTCTGTATGACCGCCTGGCCATGGGCCGATCGGAAAAGGTGCGGATCGGACCCAATGCCTGGATCGGAGACAGTGCCATCGTCTGCAAGGGCGTCAAGGTAGGCGAAAACAGTATCGTCGGGGCCGGAGCGGTGGTCGTCGACGATGTTCCGTCCAACACGGTAGCGGCCGGCAATCCGGCTCGCGTCGTCAAAGAACTCGACCCATTGCGACCCATTACGACCCGAGCGCAATGGTTCGCCAATCCGCAGGACCTGTTCGAGCGGATTGATCGTCTCGACCGGGCCAATCTGAGCCAAAACAGTCTGCTGAACTGGATCAGACACTTTCTGTTCCCACCCTAGTGATTTATTAACGATTTGTCCCCATTCCCAAGGCTGCCTGTGCCAAGAAGGGTACCGCCCCAGAACAGCGCGCCGCCGGCAACCGCTATCCCGGCGCTCATCATGAACAGCGCCGCTGATCCGATTCGCTCGTACAGGAAACCGTTGAGGAAAAAGCCGACCATCAATCCCAGACCGTATTGCACGGCGTTGTTGACGGCCTGGCCGATAGTTTTAGCCTGCTTCGGTGCCAAACGATCGATACAAAGAATGCTGGCGATGTGAAACGTACCGTAGGTGACGGCGTGCAAGGCTTGTGACGACAGGATCAGGGACGGCCCGCGTGCGAAATAGAGCACGATCCAGCGGATGGCGGCCACGGCAAAGGAGAAAACCAGCACTTTTTCCAAGGCATACCGTTTGAATATGACCTCGGATTTGACCATGATGAGGATTTCCGCAAGCGACGCCACGGCCCAGGCAAGACCGATGAAGGTGCGAGAATAGCCGAGGTTTTCGAGGTGAATCGAAAAAAAACCGTAGTAAGCGCCGTGGCTTACCAGCATGAGGAACCCGCTCGACAGAAAAAGAATCACATGCCGGTTCAGCAGGCTGCCAAACGAGGGGTGCAGAAAAGGAAGCCGGTCGGATGTGGAACCAGGCATCCGCAGAGCTCCGACAGCCTGAAACAGTGAGCCGATCAGAATGAGCACCACGGTCAACCGGATCGGGAAAAAGTCGATCGCCCGTCCCAGTCCGATAACCATCAGAATGAAGCCGATCGAGCCCCAGACCCTGACCGTTCCGTATATCTCCTTCCGGTATGCCAGTTGGTCCATCGTGAAGGCCTCCAGAAAGGAGATGATCGGAGCGTAAAAAGCGATGTAGGCAACGGTGATCGTCAGCATCAGCCAGAAGTCGCCGGTAAAAAGGAAAAATATCCAAATCAGGGTACTGCCGGCACTGCAAAGAATATAGATCGTCCAACGCCGCTGATATCGATCGGCGAGAAGACCCCAAGCAAGCGAGAAGATGACCATCACCACCGACCTGACGGCCGATAGGATACCGATTTGAGCACCGTTGAAACCAAGATGATAACAATACAGATTGAAATAGGGAAGGTAGATACCGAGGACACCGAAGTACAGGAAATACTGGAAACGGATGGCCAAGAGGGGACGCCTGGAGGTCATAAATTGCCACTCGGATCTCGCCTATGTTCTATCTATAGGCTTTAAGATAATGTTTTGGGCAAGGCCAGAGGGAGAAGGCTGTATTGTAATACGCCGACGACCGATAACGCAGTCCAAAACCTTTATCTTAAAGCCTATAGACAGGGTCTATGCCGGTTCACGCATAGGCCCTTTGATGCCGCCGCCGAAGCGACATCGATCGACAACAGCGAGGAGCAACGTGCGTTGAGCGGATCTGCCGCCGGATCGATTTTCTAAAGAAACTCTTATAGGCCTATAGGCCACCACGGTGCATGAAAATGATGCGCCGGTGCCCGGATGAGCGGTTGAGAGCAGCGGCTGACTGTCTGAGCCGCCTACGGGGTCTTGGACCGGACCCAAAGCCGATACCGCATTAAAGGCAAATCATTGGGCAAAAACCGAAGCCCTTATTTGAAGACGGGCCTGGCCCGGGCTTAGAACCCGTTGGCGGCGAGTTTCAACCGCAACTCGAAACCGGTTATCCGGGCGCAGGCGCCCACCTTATTTTCGTACTGAAAACCAGTCATCGAACCGCTGAACCCCTTTACCTACGTCATTTTCGGTTAAATCGCAAACTCTAACTGAAAAATGAAAGTAGAGGATGAAGCAAACCCCAACTTGGGGCTCTCGCAAAGGCAGGGAAAATTATGGAAGGACATCCGTGCAGAACAATTAGTCGACATTCACATTGATCTGCTTGGGTTTTTCTTCTTCCGGTTTCGGCAACTCGATCTCGAGGACGCCATCTTTGAACCTGGCCTTTATCTTGTCGGGGTTTACCGTATACTGCAGGTTGAAGGACCGGCTGAACGATCCATAAGTCCGTTCTCTGCGGTAATACTTTTCTTCCTCGACCTCGGATTCGGCTTTGCGCTCGCCCTTGATGGTCAATACGTTGTCCTTGACCTCGACCGACACATCCTCTTTTTTTATTCCCGGCAGTTCGGCCTTCAGAACCACGGCGGTCTCACCTTCGTAGATATCCACGGCCGGACGCCAGACGGCCAGATTCAGGTCTTCTTCCCTGTCTCTCGCCCTCGGGAAGGCATCTTCAAAGAGCCTGTTAATGCGTTCCTGCAATGTGGTCACCTCTCTGAACGGATCCCATTTGACAACAGCCACTGTTTCTTCCTTCCAGTTGATAATATTATAACTAAAAAAAATTAATCATAGCAGGCCTGCTGTCAAGCGATGGCGGCCATCACGCACTCGTCCAAGGCTACGCGTACACCGCGGCTTTTCAAGTCTCCGTCAGGACCGGGGCACAATCGGAATGCGCTGCAGCGGGTCCCTTTACAAACCCGTGTTTCAGTGTTAGGTTTTAAATTAGTTACAAATGTGCCAACAGGATCCACGGTGCCATTGAAGAAGGAGTTCAGGAAAAGTGGACTACATCAAAATCCGATTCGGAAACGATTTTGACCAAATTGCCTCCCAATTAGAAAGAAGTTTCGAGGATATGTTTCGGCCTGTGAAGCCGATGTTCGCCTCCTCGGAGTGCAACTGGACGCCTCAGATGGACATCTATGAAACGCCTGAAGAGATCATTGTTCTGGCCGAGGTGGCAGGTGTTGAAAAAGACAACCTCGATGTCGAGATCAACAGTCGGGCCATCCATATACAGGGCCGCCGCAATCCGATGCCGCGGACCGAAAAAGCCACCTACAGGCTGGCCGAAATTCAATACGGACGCTTCGAACGGATACTTTACCTCCCGGTCCCCATAGATACAGAGGTAATTTCATCTTCGTATAACAACGGCTTTCTGCAAATTCGCCTGGTAAAACTGATGCGGGATACAACCCACACAATACCGATTGAAGAGGGATAAAACGCTGCACCTTTAAACTGTAGCGACATACATCCACATGGCCGTTTCACAGCCGCTTGCGGAAAAAAAGACAGGCGCGGCATTCATCTGCAATAAATGTCAGAAAATTTCTTCCTCCCTTTTGTCGTTTCCGTCCCCACCGCTTAGGACTCGTGAATGAATATGTAGGTAACTCTGGGCTTTGAGGCGCCCGGCCGACTCAAAAAGTGTTTGATAAATTTCAGAAAAACGGGTATTTAAATACATAGTATAGGCTTTAAGATAAAGTTTTGGGCAAGGCCAGAGGGAGAAGGCTGTATTGTAATACGCCGACGACCGATAACGCAGCCCAAAACCTTTATCTTAAAACCTATAGTTTGATTCGGATGTCGACTGCCTTATGCATTGCCCCTTTAATCTGCAAACACCGACTTGATTCGATACCGGCGGATGCATCAAAGCGACTTTTCACATCAAAGAACCGTAAACCGCCTTTTTGGCGCCGGACTGTGTCTCGTCGCCATCCTGTTCTTTTTCACCGGTTGCACGAGCGTAGCGCCGCTCCCGCGGGCCGGCACTCCGGCGTCGCAGCCCAAGAAGTCCAAACCGTATCAGATCGATGGGGTTTGGTATTACCCACGAGCCGATGCCGACGGTTTCCGCCAGTCCGGCTTGGCCTCATGGTATGGTGACCCTTTTCATGGCCGCAAAACCGCCAACGGCGAAACCTACAACATGCACGGGATATCGGCCGCCCACAAGACCCTGCCGTTCAATACCGTTGTCACCGTACGCAACCTTGACAACGGCCGAGATATCCGAGTCCGTATCAACGATCGCGGCCCCTTCGTCCGCAACCGGGTCATCGACCTGTCCTATGGAGCTGCCCGGCAAATCGGTCTTGTGGGTCCTGGAACGGCCCGGGTCGAACTCATCGCACTCGGAGCCGTCACCGATGCCAACGAATCGGTGACGGCAAACCGAACCTATGCGCCCGTTGACTACAATTCGGGTAAGTTCACCTTCCAAGTCGGCGCTTTTCGCGACCGAAGCAACGCCGAAAGGCTCAAGCTAAAATTGGGAAGCACCTACAAAAACGCCCATATCTGCACCTTCGATGCCGGTGACGGTCTGTATTATCGCGTTCGTGTCGGCGATTTCGCCAGCCTGGAGGAAGCCCGCAAAGGCGAAGAAATTCTGCTCCGGGACGGATACCCCGCGTTCGTGGTGGCTGAATAGTCCCTGCAACCGTTTGAAGGATCTCGGGAGACATCGCAGGTCAGTAAGGGATCGCGCAATACCGGCACATCCGATCAAGCCCTATCCAATGCGTTAGAGGGACGCTCAGCCATTGAAATCCCCAACTTCGGATGATAAGGTCGTTTTCCTCGACCGCGACGGGGTCATCAACCGTGACTCGCCGGCTTACATCAAGAGCTGGGCAGAATTCGATTATCTACCGGGGAGCTTAGTGGCCCTGCGGCGCCTGACGGCCGCCGGATTCACCCTTATCATCCTCTCCAACCAATCGGCGGTCAACCGCGGCATACTGAGACTGGAAACCCTGCTGGACATGCACCGGAGACTGCAGGCCGACGTCGCCGCGGCGGGCGGGTGCATCGCGGACATCTTTTTCTGCCCGCACCGGCCGGAAGAAGGTTGCGCTTGCCGTAAACCGTTGCCGGGTCTGCTCCGGCAAGCGTGCAGCCAACACGGGATCGACCCGTCCCAAGCTATTATGATCGGGGACAGCGTCAAGGATATCGAATGCGCCCACAATGCCGGCTGCAGACAGGCGCTGCTGGTCAAAACCGGCAACGGCCTCAGCGCCGCCGCAATTCTCGAATCCAAGGGCATCTCGGTCGCATATGTGGCCGAAGATCTCCGCGATGCGGCGGATTGGATTCTGAGCCGGAATCCCTGACACCGTTCCCGGTATATATGACCCTTAGGCGGTTCTGAAATTTGGACGATCCCATGACCTGTCGCAGCGCCCCTCAACCGGTCACCCTTGAGGGGCACATCGAAAAAGTTTCCTTTTACAACCGGGAAAACCAGTTCACGATTGCGCGGTTTCAGGTCACCGGCACCGATAACCTGGTCACCGTGCTCGGCCTCCTGCCCCACCCCCATCCGGGATCCGCAATGCGCATCACCGGCACCTGGGAAACCCACACCCGTTACGGTCAACAGCTTCGCATCATCAGCTCGGAAATGGTGCTGCCAGCATCCATCGACGGCATCCGTCAATACCTGGCTTCCGGATTCGTCAAGGGCGTCGGTCCCCGCACCATCGCTCGTCTGGTCAACCATTTCCAAGGGGAAACCCTGGCGGTGATCGAAAACGCGCCTGCCCGCCTGAGTGAGGTGAAAGGTATCGGCCACCAAACCGCACAGCGAATCTCCGCGGCCTGGAGGACCGAACATGCCTTCCGAGGCCTGGTCCGGTTCCTGCAAGAAAACGGTGTCAATACACTCTATGCCAGCCGAATCTTTGCCGCCTACGGCGCCGAATCTATTTCGGTTCTTCAAAACGAGCCTTTGCGCCTGGCCCGCGACTTTCCACGCATCGGCTTCGCCATTGCAGACGCCGTCATGCAGCATTCCGGAGTGCCCTTCGACGATCCCCGCCGGGTAGAGTCCTGCATCCTGCATCTGCTGAGCGAAAGCCTCAATGACGGCAACACCTTCGTTCCGGCGACCAACCTTGCGGAGCGTTGCCGACGTGTGTTTAAAATCGACGAGGAGCCAATTGCCACCGCCTGCCGCAACCTGGCGGAAGCAGACGAGGTGGTCATAGAGGACCGACCGGTCGATCCACCGCAGCAGGTTGTTTATCTTGCGGCACTCCACCGCGCCGAAAGCACCATCGCCGCCCGCATCAAGGCTCTGCTCTCATTTCCGGTCCGTCCGCCTGAAATGGACCGGGATCGCATCGCCGCACAAGTTCTCGCCCGGCTGGCTATCGCGCTCTCTTCAGAGCAGACGGCTGTTATCGCCAATATTTTTGCCTTCCGGGTGGCCATCGTCACCGGTGGCCCTGGCACCGGCAAAACCACATTGATCCGCTCGATTACCACCGTCTTCGAATCTCTCGGAAAACAGATTGTTCTGGCGGCGCCCACAGGAAGGGCTGCCCGGCGGCTCGCACAGGTAACCGGCCGCAAAGCGCATACGATCCACCGACTCCTGGGATACAACCCCGTCGAAGACGGGTTCGAGCATGACGCGGACAATCCCCTCCAGGCCGATGTCGTTATCATCGACGAGGCGTCCATGGTCGACACTCTGTTGATGGCCCAGCTGCTTCAGGCCGTTCATGTGTCGTCCCGTCTGATTCTGGTCGGAGATGTCTTTCAACTGCCATCCGTCGGAGCGGGCAATGTCCTGGCCGATCTGATCCGCTCACAAGCGATCCGGACCTTCGAGCTGAACGAAATCTTTCGCCAAGACCGCGAGAGTGCCATCATTCTAAATGCCCATCGTGTCCGCCGCGGTGCTCAACCGGTGATCGGGCCCTCTGAGTTTTCCGGTCAGGCCACGGACTTCTACTTTTTCGAAGAAAATCGCCCGGAAGCCGTCCTGGGTAACATCGTCGACCTGTGCCGTCGCGGTGTCCCGGAACATTTTGCCCTCGATCCCATCAACGATATCCAGGTTCTCACACCCATGCACAAGGGAGTTGTGGGCACGATCAATCTCAACCGCGTCCTTCAGGAACACCTGAATCCTCATCCGGAAGGGCTCCGGATCGGGGGACGATCTTTCAAAACGGGAGACAAGGTCATGCACCTTAAAAACAACTACCGTAAAGACGTCTACAATGGGGATAGCGGCATCCTGCGCAACATCGATCTAAAAAAAGAAATTGCGGCTGTCGATTACGACGGCCGCATCGTGGAGTACGATTTCACTGAGCTCGAAGAAATCGGCCCGGCCTATGCCGTCACAGTCCACAAGTCCCAGGGGGCCGAATACCCGGCGGTGATCATGCCGATTGTGGCCCAGCATTTTGTCATGCTCCAGCGCAATCTCCTTTATACCGCCATTACCCGCGGTAAGCAGCTGGTCGTTTTGATCGGTACCCGCAAGGCGCTCGACATCGCCTTGCAAAACGACCGCCCCCGGCAACGACTCTCCGGGCTGACCGATCGGTTGATCCATTGATTGTTTTGACTGTTTGTATTAATTTAAGCTTGAATGGAAATAAAACAGATCGTTGCCATAGCCGCCTAAGGATGTAAGGGGAAACCCCTATATTCGATGAGGCTACCATAGGGAGACACAACTGCATAGACCACGCTGAAACGTCATCTCTTAGGTCATCACTTCCATTGATTATTCTCTCTTCTGGCCAGGACAGACACCTCCACTGACGTTATTCCCTCAGGCACCCAGAGGGTCGTCTTCTTTTCACCTTTATCGGCGCAGCCTTTGCGTTTGCTTGTCTTGCGACCGACGCAGACAAAACAATCCGGCGCAACGATAAGCACCTTTGTGAGATGAAACCGCCGGCTAACGCAGTCTCCATTTGCGCTCTAATTCTCATCAAATGCCGGAACGAACGTGTGGCGCACAGACGGGAGGTATAAAAATGTATGTTCAGCAAGCAAACTTTTTCTTCGGAACGAGTATGACCTTTGCCAATGAGATCATGAAAACCGCCGTAAGGGAATCTTACCCAGTGGGCACGGTTATTTTTAAGGAAGGAGAGGCCGCCTACCACTTCTATGTGCTTTTAGAGGGTCGGGTGCGCATCAGCATCGGCGAATCCGGCCACGTCGTCTACATCGTCAGCCGTGGCGGCGAAGCATTCGGATGGTCGAGTCTCGTGGGACGCGAACGGTATACTGCATCAGCCGAAAGTATCGAACCGACGACATTGATGTCGTTTGAGCGGGAACGGTTTCAAAAGGTTCTGGCAAAAGATCCGGTCAACGGAATGGTTCTCTACAAAGGTCTGGCCAATACTCTCGCGGGCCGCCTCCTGGAAACCTACCGCATGATCTCGGGCCTCTCGCTGAGCCAGCAAACCGTTGCATCCGGCAGCGGGCAATTCATGTCTGACGACCCCGCTCGGTAGCGGCTATCGATTGATTTTTTTTAAAACGGCAGGACGTAAAAGCCTAAAGCGGCACCGCTTCATTTCCTCCTCAAACCGTTGGCTGAAGGTGGTAAGAATGAACGAATCGAGAGCCGATCAGTGGAAGGCCAAAATTATCAGCCCGGAGGAGGTGATCCGGAAAATCAAACCCGGGATGAGCATCTTCATCGGGACCGGCGTGGCCGAGCCCCGCACCCTGGTCAGGACCCTGATGAACAGCACTGCCGGCAACCTAAACGATCTGGAACTCATTCAGTTGGTCAGCTTCGGAGATGCTATTTCCTTGGGGAAACTCCGATCTCAACAGTACCGCCTCAAGACTTTTTTTTCCGGCTGGGTCTCCCAGGATGCCATTATGGAGGGTCGGGTCGATCTGATTCCAAGCCGCTTCGCCTGGATCCCGGCCCTGATCGAATCCGGTCAAATCCCGGTTCAGGCCGCGTTTGTGCAGATCACCCCACCGGATAAAAACGGCAATTGCAGTCTGGGGCTCGCAGTGGATGCGGCCCGGCAGGCAATGGAAAAAGCCACGCTCGTCATCGGCGAAATCAACCCGCAGGTTCCGCGTACCTTCGGTGACACTTTCGTGTCCGTCTCCGAGTTCACCCACCTGGTAGAGGCTCGTGATGCTCCCATCTATTTCGATCGATTCCCGGCGGATGCCGTTTACGACCAACTCGCCGTTCGGGTGGCCGAACTGATCGAGGATCGCAGCTGCATTGCGTTTTCCATCGGGCCTCTGTTTGAAGCTCTGGGCCGTCACTTGGTCCATAAAAAGCACCTGGGAGTGCACTCTCCGGTCTTTACCGATGCCCTGATGGACCTCGTAACAGCAGGTGCCGTTACCAACCGGTCCAAGGGGACTTACCGGGGCAAATCCCTGGCATCCTATGCCATCGGAACGCCGGAACTGTTCACCTGGCTGGATCAAAACCCTCTGGTCGAGTTTCAAGCGATCGACAAGGTGTTCAACCCGAGTCAAATCGGCCGCAATGCGCATTTCACCGCCGTCGTTGCCGCCCGCAAGGTGGATCTTTACGGCCGTATCGTGTTGCAGATCGGCAAGGGCACCGTGGCGACAGGACCGGCCGAAGTGGCCGACCTGGTGAGCGGGGCGGAAATTTCCCCCGGTGGGCTGACGATTTTCGCCCTGCCAAGCCGAAACAGAAAAGGCATCTCCAACATCTCGATATCTATCAAGGAATTCCCTAACCAGTTCAAATCGCGAGAATCGGTGGACGTGGTGGCCACGGAATACGGAATTACGCGCTTGAAGGGCTTCACCCTGCGCGAACGGGCGCAGGCCTTGATCGACATCGCCCATCCAGCTGATCGTCCTCTGCTCATTGAACAGGCCAAAGCCGCCAATATCATTTATCCGGATCAAATATTTCTGGCCGACAGCGCCCAACTCTACCCGACCGCCGTTGACGAGATCAGCCATTTGAAAGACGGCACAGCTGTTCGCTTCCGGCCGATAAAACCCTCAGACGAAGAACAGATGCGTCAGCTGTTCTACCGGTTTTCAGATGAAGCGGTGTATTATCGCTATTTCGGCCATGTGAAGGCGATGCCCCACGCCAAGAT
>JBATHN010000043.1:0-4169 GCA_049666885.1 Desulfobacterales bacterium | reverse complement strand
ATTGAAGTGGCAGAGTCGGATGAGCCTTTGGACTTTCTGGTGGATCGCTCCTCTCAGTTTGACCTCCTCATCGTGGGAACCACCAAGGTCGGACTGATGCAAAGAGCAGTGGTCGGATCGTTTTCTTCTCAAATTGTAAAACGTTCGGAGTGTTCCGTCGCCGTGGTGAGGGTTGCATCGCTGGTCAAGAAATTTTTACCGATCTGATGCAGAAAGATTGAAATCCTGTCTTGCACCCGGAACCCAGAACGCTGAACCTTTGAACCCGAAACCCGGAACCGATTAGTCGCTATCCCATTATTCTTTTCACGAGCGATTTGACCGGACCTTCGTAGCGCTGCACGATCATCACTGGTGTCTGGGCGTAACGGGCAACTTTTTCGGGAATCTCACCAAAGAGAACATTTGAAAAGACCCCTTCCTTGGATGCCCCCAATACGACCAAGTCGTAATCTGCGGCCGCGCGGACCAGCGTTGACGCCACTCTTTTGCCTTCCAAAAGGCGCATGTCGGCCTTGCCTTCAAGATTTGTGAGATGAATGGTCTTCTGAATCCATTGTCGGGCTGTTTCTCGATCGTCTGCGTCGGCATTGGGTTCCACCACGTAACCGCACGTCACCTCGAATCCTTCCGCGTCGTGGTATATTCCGACATATTCAGCAGCAAGGGCTGCATGGGGGCCGCCGGCCGTTGTGATTAAAATGCGCCGGATGGGACGATCTCCCATTAATTTTACGGTGATAAGATCACAGGGGGCAAGCCTCACAACTTTATCGGTGACTTCGCCCATAATCCGGTCACGTGTTGTGGTGAATCCTTTCCAGCCCATCAGAACAAGCGTTGCCTTTTCTGTTTCGGCGGTATGAAGAATGCCATCCCACACCTGGTGCGCAATGCGGATCGCCGAGCGGGTTTCGACCCCCTGATCGTTGCCGTACTCGATCGCTTTTCTCAAAAGCGGCGTTTTGTGATGGACAAATCGCATACCTTCATGGGGCGGAAGATTTTTTGGAACATCGATGACGCCCAGCACGATAATTTCACCCTCATGGACCCTGGCAATCGGTACCGCCAGTTTCATCAGGGGAATCACGTGATCGGGGTTGTGCAGTGGAACCAGGATCCGATACGAATAAGTACTCGTACTTTTCGACTGCTGGACTTCGAGAACCTGGGGCATATCGGCCGCCGAGACTTTTTCGAAGTACATAAAATAAATAAACAGACCGACGATGATCCAGGCAATGGTGATGTACCAGGCCCGGGGATCAAAATTGAACTGATAGATCGATAGAAACATGTTGAGGACGATGGCGGCAATCGGCGTTGCCGGGTATAACGGCACACGAAATCCGCCCTTTAATTCAGGGAACTTGCGGCGCAGTGCAATGAGCGAGAGATTGACAAGGGTGAATGTCAGTAAAAACATGACGCTGGCTGCCGATCCGATGACCTGAATCGGGAAAAGCAATGCCATGACGAGTGTAATCACTCCGGTAACTGCAATGGCAATGTGCGGAGTGCGACGCTTGCTATGGATCGTGCTGAGGGACACCGGCAGCATTTTGTCGCGGCTCATGGAAAAGGCCACCCGTGAGGACGCCAAAATGGTAGCGTTCAAAGCGGATATCGTTGAAAGCAACCCCCCGAAGATAATCAGCGCCACACCAATAAACGGCATGAAGTTCTCTGCCGCCTTGGCAATTGCCGTTTCCTGATATCGACCCATAAACTGCCAGGATTTGCCCGACTCGGGCTGAATGGCACCGATGCAGACCAGCAAGACCATCAGATAGATGAAGACGGTGACGCACAAGGAAATCAATGTGGCCCGGGGAATGGTTTTTTCAGGCGCTTTGATCTCTTCGGCGACGGTTGCGATCAGGTCATAGCCTTCAAAGGCGATAAAGGTCAAGCCCATGGCAATGACAACGCCTCCAGCACCGTTCGGCAAAAAAGGCGTGAAGCTTGCCGCCGCTTCACTGGGGATTTGAAAGATCCGCTTCAGCCCATACGCGATAAATATGCCCAGAATAATTATCTTGGCCATGGTGATGATATTTTCGACGCTGCCGGTTAAAGCCGTCCCCCGCATGTTGACGAGAATGAAGATGATACTCACCAAGGTGGTCATCATCAGGGCCGGAATTTTGTGACCTGCCAGGTTGAAGATCAAGTTTGCGATCGGGGGGAAGTATCTTTGAATAAATTCCCAGAAATAGCTGCCGAATCCAAGGGCGTAAAGCGCACACGCAATGATGTAGCAAAACCACAGCATCCAGCCTGAGGCGAATCCGGCCGGACCGGGGAATGCTTTGGTGATAAAGGCATAACCGCCACCTGATTTAGGATAGACCGAGGCCAGTTCGGCATATGAGAGGGCCGTCAAGAGAGTTACCAGACCGTTGAGGGCGAACGCGAGCAGCGCAGCGGGTCCGGCTTCACCGGCGGCGATCCCTGTGAGCACAAAAATACCGGCGCCGATCATGGCCCCGATGCCGATCATGGTGGCGTCAAAAAGACCGAGGTCGCGAGCAAATGAAACTTCAGCTTCCGGCAGGGTGGGAGTTGGAGATTCAGCCAAAACTGATTCCCTTCAAGAAACCGTTTGAATTCGGGACTTCGTCACGGTGATGAAATCTTAAACTAAGGGGTCACGAAAAAATAAGTTTGCAATTTTGATCGTTGAGGCGCTCGGCTGGCGAGGCACGAAAACGCAGGAATATCTGGATATCCCGAGTTTTCGCAACGCGGACGGACGGGACGAATCGAAGTCCAAAATGTGAAGTTATTTTTAAGTGAGCTCTTAGCTCCAGCTCGCGCTCATTCGTTCTATGACGATCTCTCTGCGGCCGCTACCCATTTGGGAATTAAAAGAACGGGGATATCCGTTCTTTCCATCGCCCCTGCGTTCATCCATTCAGCGACGATCTCACCATGGCTGACACCCAGAAGTATGAGATCCACCGACTTTTCCTGGGCTATCTCAATGATGGCAGAGGCAATATCCCCGTGCCTTAGAATTATATTGACCGGCACTTTCTCTCTTTTTCCAAATTCAACAAACAGACTCAGGCTATTTTCTCCATCGGCCTCTTTTTCCTTCTCGTTAAGGACCCGCACCACAACCAGCTGCGCATTAAGTCTTTTGGCGATGTTGATGACATAGCCCACTGTCTTTTGATCAACCGCAGGTCCAGCGGATGGCACGATAATTTTCATAACCACCTCCTTTTCATATAAAAATGCGTCATCGCGCGCGGCTTTCGCCGGTCATTATTTTGGTCTGAAAAGCCATCCCGGCGATAACCAGGACGAGAAACAAGGCAATTTCAACCAGGGGGGTGAATGTTACCATTTGCACAATGAGGGTGGCACCGGTCAATGTCGACAGTACAATCAAGGCCCAGTCAAAAACAAAATACAGGATGACGGCCCCGATAATACCGCCGATAATATATGGCAGCCAGATCATCTGTGGGGGCAATCCGGCAAACTGACCGAAAAGACTCAAAACAATATATCCACCGGCGGCAAAACCGGCCATCACGATTGCGACCTTCTGAAAGAAGATCGCAATGATCGCTCCCAGCCCGCCGGCGGCAAGGGAGATGATAAGGACCATGAGCGGAGATTGAATGGCCAAAATCTGCTGGGCATAATGGTAGCCGCTGGCAAAACCGACACAGGCCACAAACAGCCAGAAAAGCCCGCGGCCGTTAAAAAGCAGAAATAGACCGATAATAATGTTAAGCCAGTTCATCATCGTTTTTCCTTCTTATACCGTATATCAAAAGTTTATTATGAATATCAAAAGTTTATTCTGGTTGGTGCATTTTTAAAATCCCCCTGTCCCCCTTTGTTAAAGAGGGTACTTTAACTGGGAACTGTGAAAGTTTAACCACTCAACCTACATGCCCTAACCAGCTGAGGGGCTGCTCACGGCATTGCGGGCAGCCCCCCAGTTTGGTCGAACGAATGCGTTTTGGGTTAACCCAAAATCGCCTTAAGGTCCTCGTCGGCGGTTCCAATCGGTTTGATATCGAAATTTTTCACTAACGTGTCTAGCACATTCGGCGTCAGAAAGGCCGGCAGCGACGGCCCCAGCCGGATGCCCTTGATGCCCAGATGCAGCAGCGCCAACAGCACACAAACCGCTTTTTGCTCAT
>JBATHN010000042.1:0-8287 GCA_049666885.1 Desulfobacterales bacterium | reverse complement strand
ATCTGATCGTGCGCGTCGGGCGGGAGCTGCTAAAGGAAAAAATCCTGGACAAGCAGTCGCTTGAACGCGGGCTCCAGGATTCGATCCTCACGATTACGAGCTATCTTGGCTGGGGGTTGGGCCTGATACTGGCTCTTGGTACCTTGGGCGTCAATGCCACTTCGCTGGCGGTGATCTTCGGAGCGCTCAGCATCGGGATCGGGTTCGGGCTGCAGAACATCTTCAACAATTTTATCAGCGGCCTGATCCTTTTGTTCGAACGGCCCATCCAGGTGGGGGATTATATCGAGGTCGGTGGTCTGTGGGCCGAAGTCAAAAAAATCAACGTTCGCGCCACCGTGGTGCAGACCTTCGACAACGCCTCGGTGATCATCCCCAACTCGGAACTCATCAGTCAGCAGGTGACCAACTGGAGTTTCAAGGACAAGCGGATGCGCCGCAATCTCGATGTTGGGGTCGCCTACGGGTCGGATATCGACCTGGTTCAGAAAACGCTGCAGGACATTGCGCAAAACACGCGCGGGGTATTAAAATACCCGCGGCCGGACGTGCTCTTCACCGATCATGCCGACAGCGCGCTGATCTTCCGCCTGCGCATCTGGGTCGACGTAGACGATTTCTGGACGGTGCCGAGCCAAATCCGCTGCGACATCGACCGGCGCTTCCGCGAACTGGCCATCGAAATTGCCTTCCCCCAGCGGGATCTGCACATCCGCACGCTCCCCGGGCAGGCGGCACCGATCGCTTCACCCGCCGATTTGAACTCGGTTCCATCCAAATCTGAGGGAGACACCTCAGACTAAACTTAACCGTACTATTCACTTTAGAAAGAAAAGCAGGTAATGAATGGGTTAGAGGTGAAGGATTTTATCTTTTTAAAATGACATCATCCACAACCTATGCCCTATTATCCATAGCCTATGACCTGCTATAAAAGGGGCAATCTTTAAAGGTACTCTCCCGGGTATTGTGGTATTCATAAATCTCATATTCGACGCACCAAATTTCAATGCAATCCCAAATTTCAATACCCAATAACCAAAACAGGTTTGTCATTTTGAATTTTGGTCATTGTGATTTATTTGTTAAATGACTCCGCTGCATAATGGCCGGATGCCCGCTGAGCCGATGCAACCGCAAGCCAACCGGTGCCCTCTGCTCGTGCCCAAGCAGAAATAGACCCGCCCGCCCATACGTCAAAAAGAATCCCACGTCCCCCTTTACGAGGATTCGTCACGCGCACCTCAAGAGGATCATAGCAATTGAAGCCGGTTCCAGCAGCCTTGACCGATGCCTCCTTCAAAGACCAGATCAATGCGGCTGCCCGGCCCGTATTTTTGAGCCCGAGGGCGCACACGCAATCCAGCTCTTCCGGTCTGAACGCTCTTTTAAAAGGGTAGCCGCCGGTAAACTCTTCCGGATAGGCCACGTCGATACCCACACACCCATGGCTGCCCATGGCCGCCCAGAACCGTCCCTCCTCGTGGCTGAAGGACAATGCGGGTCCCTGTCGGTCTTCTAACAAAAGATATGGTTTGCCAAGGGTGGTCTTGTGAAGGGTAAATGCGTTTTTATCGCTTGCGCTGCGCCAACGCGGGTCAAGCCGCCCCAGCGCTTGCAGTAGCCTATGGGTCAGTTTGGGCCCTGCGTCGTGCTCAAACGGGGCGGACGCAAATAACACCGTTTCCCCCATGGCCAGACCGGACAAGGTGTGTATATTTCCCGGTTCGGCGTGATCTTGGCTCCGCAAGTATACTATCGAAGTGCGATGACTCCTGCTCATGGCTCGAGATTCCACTTACTGATGGAAGCGGTTCATTCGCATACCGACGAGTTGCATGACGGGGGTGCCGCTCTCGTCAGCCGCATGGGCATCCCAGGTAAAACCCAGGGTGTCATGGGCGCGAAGGCGTGCTTCGAGGGTGAAGCGCTCTCCCTCGCGGGCGCGACGGCTAAATCGCATTTCCTCCATGCTCGCGGGAATCAGATCACCGTCCCCGTTCTCTTGGCGGAGGAACGCGTAGAATGCAATGAGGTGCATCAGCGCTTCCAGCAGATAGGGCGGGTACCGGTAATGTGCAGGGTCCAGGCCGGCGATGTCCGCCTGTTCGCGGTATCGCATGCCGCCCTTCACAACCCCGCGCCCGGTGCCGTGGATCCGTTCCAGGATGCGGTAGCGCCCTTTGAGACCGGTGCGCGTGGCGTAGCTGTCTTGAATCTCAGCGGGCTCCATGGACCTTGTGTCCAGTTCCACCGATTTTACGGAGAACTCCGGCCAATGGGGCAGGGGGGTGATCGATGGGCCAAGCAGGACCTGTCCCCGGTAGTTCGTGGACCACCGGTCCAGCCGGCGGCCCGAAGGGGATAGATCTACACTGGAGAGCCGGACCTCACAGCGAACCCCTTGGAGCGCATCCGATTGGCGGCGGCAACTGATCCGGGC
Organism: Desulfobacterales bacterium; assembly: GCA_049666885.1. GTDB lineage: Bacteria > Desulfobacterota > Desulfobacteria > Desulfobacterales > SG8-13 > JARFQH01. The sequence continues at coordinate 5,844 of JBATHN010000042.1, read as the reverse complement.
TTCACGCTCCATTTCCGCAGGACACTCCAGGATATCTTCGAAGCTCAGCCGTCGCACACCGAGTACGCTCAAGTGCGGGTAGAGCAAATGAGCGGCCTCCAGAAAGGTCTCGACCGCCATGATCCCCGAGACCAGAGGGTGTTTGAGGAACTTAAAGGGTTTATGATCTTCAATCCACAAGTCGTAGGCCTGCGAAAATACCCGTTTGGCGACCAGTTCGCCGTTTTCGAGATCCAATTGGCCCACGGTCTCGATCATGGGGAGATCTTCCGGTTGAAAACGGAGTCCGCCCAGGTCTTGGCTTGCGTCATCTCCATCGGATTCGGTTGATTCGACCAGGGTCCCTTTTACCTTTGGAAAAGTGCGGGCCACAGCGACCCATGACGGTTGGGGCGGGGCCAGGAAGAGCTCGTGGCAGACCATCTGGGCCAGCTCGTCGGCGTGCACAAAGGCCGAAGACAGCCCCTTGAGCTTCATGAGGGCCTTGACCTCCGGGTCCTCGGCCATGCCGGTCCCTTCGATGGGCGGCAGCATCAGCGCCTTTGACACCAGACCATCATGACCGACCGGCCATGCGCGCACCAGGGCGGCCATCGATCGGTTGGCGGCACAGTAGTTGACCTGACCGATGTTGCCCTGGATGGCTACCAGCGAAGACAACGCCGTAAAGAATCGCAGGCCGTGGTCCCGGGCGGCGCGATAGAGGTTCTCGGCCCCCAGGAGTTTGACCGCCACGACCTGTTTGACGTCTTCAGGCGTCATTTGCTCCATGAAGCCGTCTCGGATGAGACCGGCCCCATGAATGATTCCGTCTATCTTGCCGTACTCTTTGGCGATCTGATCTACCGTTCGGGACACCTGGTGGGGGTCCGTGACATCACAGCACCGGTATGAGGCCTTGAGCCCCAAGGTGGAAAGCCGGGACACGTTGCGGGCGATATCCAGGCCTGCCTGGTGTTTTGACGTTTCCAGTTCCCTTTGGTCATCCTCTGGTCCGGGCGCATTCTTTTTGAAAAACCGTTTGACCGTTTTTTTACCAGGACCGCCGGCATTGCGGAGGGTGTCGTAAGCGGCGGCAGGATCCAGTTCGGTTCGGCCCAGCAGTACAATCCTGGATTTGAAGGGGGCGAGGGCCTGCGCAATGCGATATGTGACACCCTTGGCGCCCCCTGAAATTACGACTACATCACCGGCTCCCAGAACGATTTCGGGTGGGTGCGTCAAGGAAAGCGGCGCATTGGTGGCTTTGACGGTAAACGGTTTCTGGTCGTGATAGCTCACTTCAATAATCGGATTGCCCCTGTCCATAGCGAAATCCAGGGCGTTTTGTACGTCCGTACGACTCTCCAGCGCCACACTTCGCAACAGCATGGAGGGGTACTCGTGGATCGCGGCCAGAAACATGCCCAAAACACCCTCTGCGGCAGCTGCATCAGAGGCATGGGACTGGATCCCTCTCAGCAGACTCAGACTGAAGACTCTGTTTTTCGAAGCCATCAGGCATTTTAAACAGCCGAAGAATCCGCTCAAAAAAGCCGCCGTTTCCTCGGGTCCCGCCAGAAGGGATTTAGAATTGGCCTCCAGAACCAGGACCAGGCCAGCCAGGGATTGGGCTTCTTTGAGCCGCTGCGCAGCATTTTGGGCGCCTTCGGCCGTGCGCAGATCGAACCGGCCGTTCAGACAGTCCAGATGAAGGAGGTGGGCTCCAAACCGGTTCTCCAGTAGACGCGTCACCTCGGCCGCAAGATCCGACTGGGGGTGCATCCTGAGTACCGCTACCTGCTGATCGGGCGTGAGCGTAAGGGGTTTGCCGCTGGCAGGCTGAAGGGCGACTTCTTCGAAGACCAGCCGCTTGAGCGATGCTTTTTGATCGGTGACCTCAGCAGCAGCTTCGCCGGGTATGGCCGCGGCCAGGAGAGCTGAGGAGGGCTGATCGGGACTTTGTCCGGTCGCATCGCCGCTGACGCTCCGGCCCGCCAACCCTTCGATGCAGGTCGCAATTTCCCTTACGGTGCGCAAACCCACGAAATCCTCGACGGTCACGCTGATGCCGAAGCGCTGCTCCACATCGTTCATGATCACGGGCAGACGGCTCGAACGGATGGCCAGATCCTGCCGGATATCCATGTCGGGCTCTATCTCGTCGCGCTCATAGCCGGTGGCATCCATGATAATCTGGATGACTTGCTCCAGGTAATCGACGATCACCTCTCCTTGTTCAGGGGGCGGTGGTTCGGCCGGGAGGGCTGCCGGTTCCACCTTCGAAAGGGGTTGCGGGGCTAAAGGGGTACCGATCTTCGGTGACGCCGCCCGGCCGGGCAGCACCGCGGGTGCGTCCCCCAGGATGCGGTCGAGACGTTCCTGGGTAAAACCGGGATCCAGGTCACGGCGGACCGCCTCAACGATCTGCGGTTTGATAATCTTGCCGAAGGAATCCAGAATAAAAGCATTGATCTCACGCTGCACGATGACCCCCACCGGGTCTTCGGAAGAGACGCGGGTGGCAATCGCAGACGGCGGGGATGGAAGGCCTCGTGAGACTGTGGTCTCCAATCGCGCCGCGTCGGTCCTTGGCAGATGTCCTAAGGCATAGAGGCGGGCCACTGCGGCCTGATAGGTCGGCACTTCGCCCTCGGGCATACAGGTGGGGACACACAGGGCCTGTTCAAGAGATTCGGCCACGAGGCTGCAGAGTGTATCTTTGGGGCCGATCTCTACAAAGTGCCTGATGCCGAAATCCTGCCACAGGGTTTTGACATTCTGAGTCCAGTGCACCGGCGACTCCAGGTGGGCCATGAGGGTCTCACGGATCCGATCCGGATCGTCGGGATACGGCATCATGGTGGTATTCGACATCACCGGAATCCTCGGGGGGTGAAAGGCAATGTCCGCGACAAAGGCGGCCATTTCTTCATGGATCACCTTCATGATTGGCGAGTGAAACGCCATGCTGACCTTGAGCTGGGTGGCTTTGTGCCCCTCTTGTTTTATCTCCTCCATGAGGGAAAGCACCGGTTCGGTGTCCCCTCCCAAAACCACCTGGTGGGGTGAATTGTAGTTGGTGAAATATACGTTGTCGGTGCCGGCGAGCTTTTCTTCCAAATAGGCCATCGGCGCGTCCACGGCGACCATGGTTCCCGGATCGCCCCGCAGGCCGGAGGCCTTGTCCATGCATTGGGCCCGCTTGTTCACGATCCGCAGGCCGTCGGCATAGGAAAACACCCCCGCGACGCTCAAGGCCACGAGTTCTCCCAGGCTGTGTCCGGCCGTCGCCTTTGGCGTGACTCCCATGGCCATCAGATTCTGCACCATGGCCAACTCCATCGTATAGAGGGCCGGTTGCTGCCAGCGGGTCTTCTGAAGGTCTTCCTCGGTAGAGTTAAAAAGAAGGTCGAGCAGGTCGAAATCAGCCACCGCGGCTATCTTGTCCATCCATGTCCTCATCTCGGGGAAAGTCCGGTAAAGGGCTTGGCCCATGCCGATATATTGGGATCCCTGACCGGCGAATACAAAGGCCAGGGGCGGAGTTGGCTGGTCGGCGGGGACGGCAAAGATCCCCTGACGGGCCATCACCCGCAGGGCCTTTGGCGACAGGGAGTCCCCGGGTTCAACCGGTGCCAAGGCCGCCACCTTGGCCCGGGACTCGGCCGCATTGGGCGCCACGACACCCAGGCGATAGGTGTGGTCGCCGATATGGGTGACGAAAAATGAAACTCCGGGGGCTGACGGCTGCCCCGCCAGGTCTGCGCGCCGATCAGGTTCTGGTTTTTCCGCCAAGGACGCGGCGACCATTACCTGGCCGGAGGCGTCCCGGCACTGTTCGAGCTGGACGACGTAATTGGCGCCACCGAAACCAAAGGCATTGACTTGCAGACGCCGAGGTCGATCTTTGGGTTGCGGCCACTCGGCGGCTTGGACGGGAACATGGAAACCGGCCGCCTCGGGAACGATTTGGGGGTCTGGCGTGCGGTAGGTGGGGGTGGGTGGGAATAGCCCCACCTGCATTGCGGTCACACCTCTGATCAGACTATTGAGGCCGGAAGCGCCGAGGGTGTGGCCAACCTGGCTCTTGAAGGAAGTGAGCATCGTCCCGTTGTTGCCGTTAAGCAGGGTTTTGAGAGCCTTTATCTCCTCGATGTCGCCCTGAACCGTACTGGTGGCATGGCATTCCACCAGGTCCACCTGATCGGGGCTGTAGCCGGCATCCTGATATGAAGCCCGCAGGGCGATGAGCTGGGTTTCGGCCAGAGATTCCACCATCCCGCGATCATTGTTGCTCGCGCCGATTCCGGTAATGTACCCGTGAATGGGCGCACCCCGCCGTTTGGCCGTCGATTCCCTTTCGATGACGATCATCCCCCCGCCTTCGCCGAGCACCATTCCATCGCGAGTGGCGTCAAAGGGCCGGCTGCTCTCGTGAGCTGGACGTTGGACGCCCGACAGCATGGCCAGGGCCTTGAGGGCAGAGAACTCCAGGTAATGGGAGGGTAGCAAGGGCTCTTCGCCGCCGCCCACCACGGCCGCATCGATAATGCCGTTGCGGATCATCTGGATCGCACTATAGAGGGCCACCAGGCCGGTGGCACAGGCCGCCGAAACCGAGTAACTCGGGCCCTGCAGTGCGAACCGGTTGCAGACAAAACCTCCGGCCGCACAGTTGAGGCGGCCCAAAAGAGTGGTGTCATCGACGGTAAGGCGGCCGGACCTGAGTTTTTCCATCAGGGCGACCTCCAGTTCCGGCGTCATGGTAACGAAATCACGGACGCACTGCACAATATCATGGGCATAAACGTCCAAGGTCAGGTCTTTGATCGTACCCGCGGCTTCGCCCGAGTTCTGGGAAATCAACACGCTGGTGCGTTCCCTGGGGATGCCGGAATCCAATAGCCCCGATTCCCTAACGACCTGTTCGGCCAGCCAAAGGGTCAATTTGGTGGATTCGGCCATGGAACGGAAATCCTGCGGGGCGATGCCGAGTTCTTTGCGGGAGATATCGATATTCTGAAAGGCACCCACGTTGCAGTAGGTCTTGCCCCGGGCACGGGGATCGGGATCATAGTACAGGTCGTGATTCCACTTTGACCGGGGTATCTCGATAATTCCGCATCGCCCGGCGATAGAGGCTTCCCAGATTTCCTTTGGGCTGTTGCCCAACGAATTGACCAGGGCCATGGCGGTGATGGCAATCCGTTCCCCATTTTCATGTTGCGCACGTGTCCGGGGTGCCATTGGTGCCGGGCGAATGGTTTTTTCAGGGAGCGTCAGCTCCAAAGGCGCTTCAGCCAGGCTGCGATGAAACGCCGCGATGGACTGGACGCGGTTGACCGCGCCGGCAATGGCGCCGCTCATGAATTGGCCCTCGCGCCGGCAGGTATCTTCGCCCAGGCTGGGGCCATGGGGGTGCTTGACACCCCGCGCGGCCACGAGCAGGCTATTGGCACTCAAGGCCTCCAGACGCTGCCGGAAAGCGGTCTCATCATGCTGACCGGTCGCCCATTCACGCTCCAAAGTGCAGATGCCATCTATCACAGGGGTCTTGAGGGAGCGAACCCTCAGCCCGACGCTCTCGCCGGAGACCGCCGTCGCACCGGGATCGGAATCGACGACGAGGCGTTTATACAAAGGACTCAGCGCACCGGTGGCGACGATCTCCCTGGTGGCCAGATACGCCGTCCCCATCTGGATGGCGTCGGCGCCCAACACCAACGCCCTGAAGACGGTCTCGCGATTGTAAATACCGCCGGCCAGCACCACGTACCGATCCTGGAAGAGCTCCGGTTCTTTCCGCCTGAGCTCCAGTGCAATCTGGGCCAGGGTCAAGGTGGCGTATTCGCCCACGTGTCC
>JBATHN010000041.1:0-1575 GCA_049666885.1 Desulfobacterales bacterium | reverse complement strand
GCCTGATTCAGGGGTGCATCGGTAATCTTGGGGCCGTTCAGATACGCCATGGCGGTCATGGTATCGGTACTGAAAGGAAAAAGCTGCGGAATCTGAATGCTCTCCATGTCCTCGTAAAATCGGGCGGCTTCGACCAGATTGGTCTGTTCGGCTGCCAAATCGATCTCCTTGACCAGCATCTCCCGAACTTCCTGAAATACGTTCAGGAATTTAAAATCCTTGAGAGGATAACGATGTCGGTTTTCTTCAAAAAAGGCGGCCGTTTTTTCCAGGATGAGCAATTCTTCGTCAAGATGCCTTCGAATGCCGGGCTTAAGGATCTTGAAAACCCCTTCCATCCGGTCCTGAGACGACGGTTGGTTCCAATGGAAAGCGATGACGGCGCCAACACTGGCCTCGGATAAAATGGCCGGTTGGACCTGCACCCGGTCCTGGTTGTCGGTCTGCTCAAGCTGCCGACCAATCCGCTCCATAATGCCGTCCAGGGGCGTGCCGTAGCAGCCGTTTTCCAAATGAATGAGCCACTTTTTGACCACCGGATCGATGTTGGGATTTCGGGCAATGATCTGGCCCAGTTTATGGAGGGTCGGAAAACGTTTGGCCAACTCCAGAAGTCGCTCTTGGGTGTCGACCTCCGGGTCCAATTTCAGCTGACTTATCACCAGTTCCATAAGGCGGGGGCGGTCCACCTGGGATAGAAAAAATTCAATGCCGTCACGTACCACGGATCGGTAATGACCGTAGACCCCGGGAATAGCCTGTTGGGGTTGCGTGCGCTCAACGATTTCCCGAGCGACAAACTTGTTGAAAGCCTCATCCCCCATTGCGGCGGCCATGGTGTTCAATTTCTCTTGCAGCGCCTCATGAGAAGCGTTTTGGATGAAGTGCTGACGCATTCGGTCCGCATAGCTGAACATGTTATTTGTCGTGAAATTTCCGACGCTCAATATGAACCATTCCTATATTTTTATTAACGTCGTAAAATGATATTAAACGCAGCGACCACAAATCTAATGCCTATCAGAATAAATGCAACAAAAAACCGTTTCGAAAGCTGTTATCGGCATATCTGCTTAAAATGGTGAAGTGCTGAACCGGAGTAATCAAATGTTTCCATAAGGCTTTTAACCATTCCGCCCTTGAGGTGTTATCCCCCAATATCAGGGAGCAAAGGTGATAATGAGACACCATTTAATCATTGTTATATGGCTTAAATAGGGGTTCAAGAAATGAAACTATCGCGAAAAAAAGAAATTTCTGATCTCGACGTTCGCCACTTTATTTATACGACGTTTGCCGGAACATCCCGTCCACCGTCAACACTCGAAACTGCAGATCATTTCAAAATCTTTATTGCCGCAGTTGAGGGTGCCTGCAGATATCTTATGAACTATTTCGCGGAACCTCCCCGAGGTCCACCATGGGTACTGAAGGTTTTAAAAGAAAGATCACAGCAATCATGAGTTCCGGCCGCAAATAGTGGAAATATCTTGACAACATCCACCTTTCAGCTGTAGATGTTGTGCAATTAATCATAAATCTATTTTATGGGTGCTTTTCGATGATTAATCAAGT
>JBATHN010000040.1:0-10496 GCA_049666885.1 Desulfobacterales bacterium | reverse complement strand
GCGGTGGACCGGGATCCACATCAACTCCATTTCTTCCATGACCAGCCAAAGCGTCTTGATGGCCCGCTTCAAAACCGACGTAAAGGCAATGTCGAAACGATATCCTTCCCTTTTCAGTGTCCGACCGGCCTCCATGGCTTCTCTCGTACCCTGTTCGGTGAGGGCCACGTCGGTCCAACCGGTGAAGCGGTTTTCTTTGTTCCAGACGCTTTCGCCGTGGCGCAGTAAAACAAGCCGTTTCATTTATGCTCCCTTTCTTCTTCTTGCCCTGCCGACACGATGGCCTGTTCCAGAACGCCGGAAGGGATTCGGCATCGGTGTGGGCAGCTTTCAGGTCGACAACCGCCGCATCTCCTTGAAAGCATTGATCAGTCCATTGGTCGATGCATCGTGGGACGCCACAGGAGCGTCGTCACCGAGTTCCGGCAGGATCTGGCCGGCCAGTTGTTTGCCCAACTCGACGCCCCACTGGTCGAAGCTGAAGATGTTCCAGATGACGCCCTGGACGAAGATCTTGTGTTCGTACAAGGCGATCAGGCGGCCCAGAGTGCGGGGCGTTAGTTTTTTAAATAAGATGGAGTTGGTTGGTTTGTTGCCCGCAAAGATCTTGTGAGGCGCCAGTTTTTCAATCTCCTCGTCCGACTTTCCGGCTTTCCGCAGCTCAGCCACCACCTCCTCTCGGCTTTTGCCGCGCATCAGCGCCTCGGTCTGAGCGAAGAAGTTGGACAGGAGGATGTCATGATGCCGGCCAATGGGATTGTGGCTGACCGCCGGTGCCAGAAAGTCGGCCGGAATCAGCTTGGTCCCCTGGTGAATCAGCTGGTAGAAAGCATGCTGACCGTTTGTGCCCGGCTCGCCCCAGATGATCGGTCCGGTCTGATAATCGACCCGTCTGCCCCTGCGGTCCACCGACTTGCCGTTGCTCTCCATGTTACCCTGCTGGAAGTAGGCCGGAAATCGATGCATATACTGATCGTAAGGCAGAATCACTTCGGTCTGGGCCTCGAAGAAATTGTTGTACCAGATCCCGATCAGGGCCAGGACAACCGGTATGTTCTTGTCGAACGGTGTTTCCCGGAAGTGCCGGTCCATGTCATTGGCCCCCTGCAGCAGTTCGGTAAAATTCTCGAACCCGATAGCGCAGGCGATAGAGAGCCCGATGGCCGACCACAGCGAATAGCGCCCACCGACCCAGTCCCAGAAGACAAACATATTCTCCCGGTCGATCCCGAATTCCTCGACTTTTTCGATACTGGTCGAGAGCGCCGCAAAGTGCCGGGCCACATGAGCAGTGTCCCCGGCGCGGTTCAGGAACCACCGGCGGGCCGTATGGGCATTGGTCATGGTTTCCTGGGTCGTAAAGGTCTTGGAGGCAATCATGAAGAGCGTGGTCTCGGGATTCAGGTGCCGCAGGGTTTCGCTGATGTGCGTCCCGTCGATGTTCGACACGAAATGGACGGCCGGCTTGTCGGAATAGGGTTTAAGGCACTCGGTGACCATCACCGGCCCGAGGTCGGACCCGCCGATGCCGATGTTGACGACATCGGAGATTTCTTTGCCGGTGTAGCCCTTCCATTGCCCGGACCTGACCTTGTGAGAGAATGTCTCCATCCTGTCCAGGACGGCATTGACCTCGGGCATCACGTCCTGTCCGTCTACGAAAATCGGCATGTTTTCGCGGTTGCGCAGGGCCACGTGCAGAACAGCGCGCTCCTCGGTTTGATTGATTTTCTCACCCGTGAACATGCTCTCGATGGCGCCCGCTAGGCCGGCCTCTTCGGCCAGTTCGAAGAGAAGTTCCAGCGTTTCGCCTGTGATGCGGTTTTTGGAGCAGTCGACGAGGATGTCATGGAAGCGAAAGGAAAACGCGTCGAAGCGTGCCGGATCATTTGCGAAAAGATCCGCAATACGGGTGTCTTTGATTTTCTCGAAGTGCTCGGTCAGTCTCTGCCAGCTTCGGGTCTGAACGGGATCGATTTTGCCCAGCATGCCGGATTCCTCCTTTCTCGTTCGATTGGCATCAACATAACCACTTGGATCGACGGATCAACGCGCTCCGGCCAAACGCCCCGCTCTGCCGTCCCGGCATCCGGCGAGAATCGTGGGACTGACGGCAGATGAGTTGACAGATTCTGCCAAAGCGTTAGAATACTGCCCATCCGCCAATTTCGGATGGGTACTTCTAAAAAAGGAAACGTCAATGGTCGAAGACCGAATCCGCTACCGGGCGCTGCGGGACAAAATTACGGATGCCGCGACAGCCGCCGGCCACATTCAGAACGGCACCAATCTGTTCATATCCGGCTTCACCGCCGGTTACCCCAAACTGATCCCACAGCAGCTGGTCAAACGTGCCCATGCCGGTGAGCGGTTCAAGATCAACCTGTTTGCCGGTGCCTCTACCGGCGATGCGGTGGACGGCGTCCTGGCCGAAGCCGACCTGGTGGCCTGGCGTCGGCCGTATATGAGCAACCGGATCATGCGCGAAAAAATCAACCGCGGCGACATCAATTTTAAAGACGACCATCTTTCCCGGCTCTCGGCTCAAGTGCGCGCCGGGGACTGGGGAACCGTCGACGTAACCGTGGTCGAAGCCCTGGCCATCACCGAAAAGGGGCACCTCATTCCGACCATGTCGGTCGGCAACACCCCGAGTTACGTCAAGAAAGCCGAAAAGATCATCATCGAAATCACGTCCGAACCACCGGAACTCGAGGGTATCCATGATATCTTCATTCCGGAAGACCCGCCCTATCGCATGCCGATACCCATATACCGTGCCGCCGACCGCATCGGCAAGCCTTTTATCGAAATGGACCCCGACCGGGTGGTGGCGATCGTGATGAGTTCAGAACAGGACAGTGCCGCCGTTTTCAAGGAACCCGATGAGATTTCAGGCCGCATCGCCGAGCTCTTGCTCGACTTCGTCCGTCACGAGATCAAGATGGACCGCCTGCCGCCGGGTCTGCCCTGGCAATCGGGAGTCGGCGATGTGGCCAATGCGGTTCTGACCGGTTTCATGGAGAACGGTTTTTTCAAGGACCTGGAATTATACTCGGAGGTGCTTCAGGACAGCGTGCTCGACCTAGTCGATATCGGCAAGGTGCGGGCGGCATCGGGTTCTGCGCTGACCTTCTCGAAAAGTGCCCGCAAACGTTTTTTCAACGAACTGTATCGGTACAAGGACAAGATCGTCCTGCGCCCCGTTGAAATCTCCAACTCACCGGAAGTTATCCGCCGCCTGGGCGTAATAGCGATCAACACGGCCATCGAGGTCGACATTTACGGTCAGGTCAATTCGACCCACGTCCTTGGCTCGCAGATGATGAACGGTATCGGCGGCTCCGGCGACTTCATCCGCAACGGCGCCATTTCCTTCATTGTCACACCGAGCACCGCCAAGGAAGGCCGAATATCCGCCATCGTGCCAATGGTAACCCACGTGGATCATTCGGAACACTCGGTGGATGTCGTCGTCACCGAACACGGACTGGTCGACACCCGCCCGCTGACCCCGCGCCAGGTGGCCGAACAGGTCATCAAAAAATGCGCCCACCCGGATTATCGTGACCTGCTCTGGGATTATTTCCAGCGTGCCGTCCGGGAAACCGGCGGTCACGAACCGCATCTTTTGGGAGAAACCTTTTTTATGCACCGGCGGTTCGAGGAAACCGGCGATATGCGGGTCGGTTAGGGCTCACGCTACGTAAATAAGCATATTTTGCACGTCTTGGCATATTTGAGAAACTCTTCCGCGGTCCAGACGACAACGCCCTCGATCAGTTTCTTCTCGTCGATCTCCATCATATCCACCGTCATCTTGCAGGCGACCAGCTCGACACCTTCGATCTGAGCCATTTCCTGAAGGTCGGCCAGGCTCGGTATGTTGGCCTTTTCGATCTTTTTCTTCATCATTCCGGTAGCCAGGCTCACCATGCCCGGTATGGCGCCCATGACTCCCGCCGGAAAGAATTTGGCGCGGTCGAAACCGCCTTCCATGACCAGGTTGAGACCCATGAAGGAATAAAAAATTTTACTTTCCATCCCCTGCCGGGCGGCATTGATCCCCAGCACCAGTGAGGGATAGGCTCCGTCGAGAGTGTCTTTCACGCAGATAAACGACGCTCTTTCCCTTTCCACGGTCATTTTTCGGGCTTTTTTCTTTTTTTTTACATTGCCAACCGTTCACCCTTGCCGGGAAAGGCAGGACGGAGCCTCCTCAAGGACTGACCCCGGTTTCGTGAATCACCTGGCCGCGGGAAACAAAAGAAATCCCCTGCTGCATTTTGGTACCGATCATCACCCCTTCCATGATGGGTGGATTGACTTTCGATGCCGCCCGCCATTCGACAACAAATTTGGCTCCCGAACCGCCGCTTTTGTCCGATTCGCCGACGACATATCGCATCGATGCCAACGCGCCGAGATCTGCCGGTTTTGTAAGGTATCTGCGCAGGAGTTTGCCGTCGGAATCGAAATAGTCGACCGCAGTGAGGGTGATAGCATGTCCGGTATCGGTGTTGCGGACACTCAGAATCGCGGTCAACAGAAACGGGTTCTCCTTGTCGCCGCTGTAAATGTGCGAGTAAATCGGTACATACACTTTTTGGCCCTGTGAAAGCTCGTCAGCCGACACCGACTGCACGGCTATCGAGGTCCAGGCAACAGCCAACAGCCAGGCAAACCATGCCATAGGACTAAGCGGACGCGCATGTCGTTTCAAAGCGTGTCTCCTTTCTGTCAGTTGCAATTAACCCTTTTCGATCTATCTCTTCGAGGCATTGGCCAACTGGGCACGCAGTTTGTCGGCTCCGGGATTGCGAACGTCTTTCTTTTCAAAGACATCCACCGGTCTCGCCGGCTTCCCGTAGTACGCCTGGTTATAATCGCTGCTGACCGAGATTACGGACCCATCCAGCGCGGCACCGATGAATGCTCCCTTGGAACGGGCAAAGGAGAGAAAATCCGCACTCAAATTAGGTGCCGTAGCCCCTTCGGCACCGATTCCCACTGGGCCGGCATCGGCCGACACACCGCCGCCGAGCTTGAATGTCGTGGCGAACAGCGAATCGATGCCTTTCTGGGTCATGACCATCATGACCACCTCGGACGAGGAAGCCCCGAATTGTATCCCCAGGCTTCCGCCGCCGATTGTGTAAAAGGCCGGCCCGCTCCACGTGTTGTTCCTCGGGTCGCGCACCATCAGGACCCCGCGGCCGCCCGACCCGCCGATCCAGAACGCCGCTTTGAAAAGTGACGGCATGATCAAAACCCCCTTGGCATACCGGAGATTGTTCCTCAAGTAGGTCATCGTTTGATCGTTCAGAAACTCGCTAATGGTCAGGGTCGCTTGGTCTACAAGCACCTGCTGGTGATTTTCCTGCGCTATTGCCGGGATGCAGAAGACCGTAGCAAAAGCAACGATCAGGGCCGTCAAAGGCGTCAGAAACCGTAACAGTCGTGCTTTCATTCTCTTTACTCCTGCTCGAATCCGATTCGGCTATTTCACCTGGTCCCACCAATCGCCCTTTTGGAACCACTGATCTTTCAAGCGCTCCAGCGTGCCGCTGTCCTGGAGCGCCGTCAGAAAATTACCCACCAGGTTCATAAAAAGTGCATCATTGGCCGGCAGTGCAATGCCGATCGGTTCATAGGTTAGGGGCGCTATGATGGCCAAAAGACCTTGATCCGGATAACGGGCCACACTGATGAGGCAGATGGGCTGGTCGGCAACCATGGCGTCCACCCGGCCGTCGATGACCATTTTGACCGCCTCGTCATAGTCTTGAGCCGGAGCGAATTGAGCCCTGGGCGTGACCTTTCTGACAAAATCCGCACTTGTGGATCCCGCAAGAGCAGTAAGACTGACCTCTGCAAGGTCAATGGCGTTCGGGTCTTTTATGGCGGCAAGAGTGGCTTCCCGGGTCAGCAAACCTTTACCGGATGTGAGATAGGGACCCACGAACGCCACCCGGCGGTTACGGTAGGCCGTCATCGTCATGCCGGAAATGATCATGTCAACTTTACCGGCTTCGAGCGACGGCAACAGGTCTTCAAACGCCATGGGTTCAAGCCTGAGATTGACCTCCATGGCGTCGGCGAGGTAACGGGATAGATCAGCATCCAGGCCGATGATCTTTCCGTTTTTGGTCGTCATGTTCAGCGGCGGCATACCGGCGGCGGTACCGACCACGAGTTCACCGCGCTGCTGAATGCGGTCGAGGACGGGTGACGGCGAAGTGAGAACGTATGTTCCCAGATTATGTTGGGAACAGGCGAAAAAGACGATCGATATCAGCACCGGAAATATCGGAAGGACTACCTTTTTCATTTTTTGCTTCTCCTCGAGTTGACCGTCAAGCACAGACGATGACGACGTCAAATGATCAAACAATTGCCCGAAAAGGGTGCCAATGCCCCGAAATTTCACCTACTATATTTGCCATCGCCAAGGCTGTCAAATGAAAAGCCCGACCGGCGTGCTTATCGGTAAAAGATCATCTTCGAAGGCATCAGCTAAATAGTTTCCGTCCATAAATGGCCCTTTCCCGTAATTTCGATGTCAATCGGCGGAATCGCTTGTGCGGCACACAGGAGTCTGCCTCCGCACAATTCCTTGATTTCCTTGAACTTGCAGAAAATTGAGCATTTCTGGATCGGAAACTCATCAGTGCCCTTGATAAAACCGTGGATGGGCACTAAATAGCGCTTCCCCCCCACGACTGTCTGATCGCGCTGATAAATAACGGTTTGTGCATTATCCAGGAAGATCTTAGCGGGAGGCGATCCATCACCGATGCCATTCAGGTCTGTCCAAATGCAGACGGATTGAAATCCGTGCCCGTCTGTTATATGTTCAGTCCACACAAGACGGACGGATTCGATCAAAAGGCATCAGGCGACTATCTTGCCAAAAATGGGACAATTTCAGCGGTCTGGGAGAAAAACGATGGGAAAAGATTATCAAAAGGCGCCCGATTTGACGGTGACCTTGTCGGACAACTCGACGAAACGCCTCAGCGAGTTCTGGCACGAGCGGCCTCTCGTGCTGGTTTTCCTGCGCCACTTCGGCTGACCGTTTTGCCGCGAGCAGGTGGCGCAGTTGCGCCGGGAAAGACACCATTTCGCCGAAGCCGGCGCGCAAGTTGTATTAGTGGGGATGGGAACACCGGCCGAATCAAACGCATTTGCGGCAAAATACGATGTCCCTTACCCGATTGTTTCCGACCCCGGCAAGTTGATGTACCGGACATTCGACCTCAAACGGATGGCACCGTGGGGATTTCTTGCACCGGAAGTCGTCTTGAAGGGGGTTTCGGCCATGGCCCGTGGGCATCACATGGGATTGCCCCAAGGCGATGTCCGCCAACTACCGGGCGTTTTTGTCATCAACACCGCCGGAGAAATCGTTTTCAGCCACTACGCCGCCGACGCTGCAGACCACCCGGCGGTGGCGGTTATACTCGAGGCGGTGAAAGCGACCGGATAAGGTCGCCTGATCAATCAATCAAATACCACCCCTAAAAGGGGGCTGTTTTGATATTCATTTTCACCGCAGAGACGCTGAGCACGCTGAGGACTTGTTTAATTTTTTGCTTTCCGCTGAGAACCGCCTGACTCGCCTGAGCCCGCCTGCCTCGCAGGCATTGCGGGCAGGCGAGAGCAATGGCGGGCAGGGGGTGGAAAGCAAAAATCAGCAGCCTTTAGGAGCTTCAACTTGCTACTGTCAATAAGATATCCTCGTAAGTGGTTTGTTTGTCTATCGAAGCTGAAAGCTTTTCCTTTGCCGTCCTCCTTGCCCTGTAGCTCCGGCAGATGGTACTGGGGTCAACGGTAAAGGAAAAATAATATTTTCTCTGCGATCTTTGCGAAGCGAAGCCCCGCAGATAACGGGACAGGCTGGGCGGTTTATACTCACTTAACTACCCGCATAGCATAGCCTGGACCATCCCGCCTGACTCAGCGGGAAGGTTTAGGGAATTAATTAGTTGGCATGAACTCGCTCTGGCTGAAAGGGCTATTGATATGAGCAGCGCACTGGAATCAAAGAACCAATTTCAGGCCGAAGTTAAAAAACTGCGCCGTCAAGTGCGCGAAGCCGAAGAAAAGAGCCAGCGGGCTGAAGCGGCATTGAAGGCGACCGAACAGCGCTACCGTCTTTTGGGCGACAGCGCCCCGTTCGGTATTTTCATTATCGACACAGCGGGACGCATCACCGGCTTAAACCGAAAAATGGCGGAAATGCTGCAGTGGCCCGTTCAGCAAGAGTTGCCGAGCATAAATATCACCGAATTTCAGAAATTTATAGAGGCCGGCATCACCGACGATTTCCGCCGTTGCATCAAAAATAAAAGACTCGTTATCAAGGCCTATCCGTGTGTCACTTCCGGTCACTCTGCCGACGACTGCTTGCACCTGCGTTTTAGCCTCTGTCCGGTACTCGATGACGACGGATCGGTAACCGAAGTTCTTACCTTCGTCGAGGACATCAGCGATTTGAAACTGGCAGAAATGACGATCAGGGAGAGCGAGGATCGATACCGTTTGTTGTTTCAGTCCACACCGATCGCCTTGATCGAAAGAGATGCCTCCCGGCTCAAATCCTATCTCGAAGAACTGCGGCAATCAGGGATTCACGACTTCAGTGCCTATCTGCAGGAAAACCCTCAGGAGGCAATCCATTGTGTGGGAATGATTCGCACGGTCGACTTCAATGAAGCATTCATGAAATTGATCGAAGCCAATGACCGCGATGAACTGACCCAAGGGCTGATGCCGGTCCACCCTTCGGAGGTCAACCGTTTTGCACGCGAAGTCATCCTGATGATCGCCGAGGGGAACATCGCTCAGGAACGGGAAGAAACCTTTTTGACCCTGAAGGGCAATAAAAAGAGTGTGCTGGCAAAATCCCTGATCGTTACCGGCCATGAGGATACGTTTGCGCGGATTGTCATTTCCCTGGTGGATATCAGCAAACGCAAACAAGCCGAGGAGGCCTTGAGGGCCAGTGAAAAGAATTTTCGTGAACAGGCCATGCGCGACATCTTGACCGGGCTCTACAACAGGCGCTACCTCTACCGGTCTTTGGAGGAGTTGATCGAGACCGGCAAAACCACCCGCTCACAGCTGTCTCTCATTTTCATGGATCTCGATTACTTCAAGCATGTGGTGGACGCCCACGGCCACCTGAACGGTAGTCAGGCAATCCGCGAGGTGGCCGCAACCATTAAGGAGTCGATAGAAGAGCCGGCCTATGCCGTTGCCTACGCGGGAGACGAGTTTGTAGTGGTCTTGCCGGGCCATAACAAGGATCAGGCGGTGGCAAAAGCGTTGACCATTCAGAGCCGCATCAACAACTCGGTATATCTGCGCGGCCAGGGGCTCGCGGTCAAGCTCCAGGCCAGTTTCGGTGTCGCCACCTTCCCCGACCACGCTACCGACCTGACCGGGCTGCTCGCATCGGCCGACCGCGCCTTGTTTGGTGTCAAAGCCAATGGCAAAAGCGCCATCGGTTGGGCTGACATGCTGGTTTAATGGGTATGGATTCAATTCCTATTTAGTGCCCATCCGCGATTTTTTAAAGGCACTTTTGAATGTCCAATTCATAAATGAGAATTTTTTTCGCTGGGCAAGGCCGCACAAGGATTTGCGGTGAGGCGTACTTTATGTACGCCGCAGCCGTAAACCCGCGGAGAACGCAGTCCAACGGAAAAAAGGCCATTTATGGATGGACACTATTTAGGTGACAGCTGAATCGGATTTTGCAACCCCGAACCCTGAATCTGGAACCGATCCGTTTAGGTCAATATAATTTCTTAAAGTCTTCATTGGCTTTCCGACGCGTTGACATCGATGTCGGCATCCATTAATATTATGCCTTTGAATTGGTCGGTAGAGTAATCGAACAGACGACCATAAGGCGGCTTTGGCCACCGATTGTGTTCGGGTATAGAAACTCCTCTACAACAGAGACGCGCCACACACATGATTAAACGAATCATCATCACCATCGTCGGTTTGCTGGTAGTGGTCGGTATTCTGGGAGGCATCAAGGGACTGCAAATCGAGCGGATGATCGCCCAGGGCAAGCAGTTTTCACCGCCTCCCGAGCCGGTCACAACAGCTGTAGCGCGCAAAGAGACGTGGGAGTCCCTTCTAACCACCGTGGGATCGCTGGAAGCGGTTCAAGGAGTCATCGTGACCGCGGAGCTGTCCGGCAAGGTGGAACGCATCGGGTTCGAGCCGGGCACGAAGGTGAAAACCGGCGAACTTCTGGTGCAGCAGGACATCTCCGCGGAAAACGCGCAACTACGTGCGGCCGAGGCGGGCCTGACGCTCGCGAAGATCGATCTCGACCGCAAGAGCAAACTGCTGGCCCAAAAAACCATTTCACGCTCGGAATATGACAATGCCGAGGCACAGTTCAAACAGGCCGCGGCCCAAGCCGACACCATCCGTGCCGCCGTAAAGAAGAAAACCATTCGGGCGCCCTTTGA
>JBATHN010000039.1:0-2085 GCA_049666885.1 Desulfobacterales bacterium | reverse complement strand
CTTCGGGACAGGTCGGCGTCAATCGGCGGAATCGCTTGTGCGGCATACAGCAGTATGCCGCAGCGCAATTCCTTGATTTCCTTGAACTTGCGAAAAATGGCGATTTCTGGATCGGAAACTTATCAATGCCCTTTATGAAACCGCGGATGGGCACTAAACTATCAGTGTCCGTCCAGAAATGGTAGATTTCGGCCCCGGTCAAGGTCGCAGAGAATTTGCAACCGCAAGCGCAGCAGTCACGCCTTGGTGTGGTTGAGGATATCAAAGAGCGAAAACGCCGAGCCGGGCCGAAATCTACCATTTATGGACAGAAACTGACGATCATGCTCGGATTAGTGCCGAAAAAACGACTGCGTGAATATTATTTCTGTCCATTTCGTTCACGAGAACTGTCTTGACAGGCAGGGTTGTTAACTTGTAATAGTTCTATTTTTGTTATTGGCGGCGGTTCAGATCGCTCATTGTTTAGTGGCTTACAAATGCTTAAAATTCCAACAAATCCGTAAATGGGCCAAGTTCGAGACGCGTATTGTTGACGTCGAACGATCGATCGGCTGTCCGATAAAAAAAGGCCATCGCTGCTGAAAGCCGACACGTCGATAATCATATCTTGCAGCATCGTCAGGACTTGGAGTTAAGGTTCATGACAGACACCGGTTTACCAGGAAAGCGTCCTCTTTTGCTGCTTATTGCCGGGGCCAAGGGCGCGATTGCGTCGACGTTGGCGATCTCCATTACAGCCAGCCGCAGAACGCCTGAAATGGTCATGCCCAGCCTGACAACCCAAGGCAAATTCCCGTTTCTCGCAGCAGTTGAAGAGACGCAGATCGCCGGCTGGGACAGTAACCCCCAGGCGCTGGCGTCATCAGCACTTTGTCAGGGGGTCGTTCCGGAACCTGTTTGCCGTCTCCATGCCGACCAACTGGATCGAATTGCGATCAAGACAGCCCCGGCGCCGGACCAGGACCTCCAAGGCCAGGTAGAACAATTGGCGGCCGACATTCAAGAATTTCGAAAGGCGCATGAAAAATGCTTACCGGTTCTCATCAACCTGCTTCCAGCCGCACCCCTGAATAATTTCGATCAGTGCCGAAGCTTGTCGGAACTCTATGAAACCGCCGGTAAACGCAGCATGCCGGACCTCGCTTACGCTTTGGCAGCGGTTACATCAGGAGTTCCGGTGGTCAACTTCACACCCAATGCCGTCGAGATTCCGGTACTCGTCACAGAAGCCGTCAAACGGGGTGTGCCGCTGTGCGGACGCGACGGCAAGACCGGTCAAACCTACCTCAAGGTGGTTCTGGCATCGGCCCTGAAGGCCCGGAGATTGACGGTCGATGGATGGTACAGCCTCAACATCCTCGGCAATTCGGATGGAAAGAATCTGATGGAGCCGGAACGGGCCGCCGGCAAAGTCGCCAACAAAACCGACCTGCTCGACGACATTCTCGGCTACCCGGTCGGCGGGCGCTACGGTACACCGACCCATAAGGTTCACATCGATTACTACGCGCCGCGGGGGGATGCCAAGGAGGCCTGGGATGTCATTGACTTCAGAGGGCTGTTCGACCTGCCGATGAGCCTCCGTCTAAACCTGCAGGGCCGGGATTCAATTCTGGCCGCACCGATGGTTCTCGACCTCAGCCGCTGGATGGCCGCGCTGCAGCTGGCCGGCCATAGCGGGCCGGTTCCCGAACTGGGATTCTACTTCAAAAAACCTGTCGGACCGAAGGCTCCCCGGACCTTTCAGGAGCAGCTCAACAGCATGGATCTGTTGGAACGTCGCTGTGAGGAAAAAATGTTATCCGCTGCGTCTAAGGCAGGAGAGCGACCATGATATTCGGTTACAGCACCAACGCTTTCGTCAAATCCGATCTTTTCGACGCGGTTGAGAAAATTGCCGGCCTTGGTTTCCGCGGGGTCGAAATCATGGGAGACCGACCCCATCTCTATCCGCCCGATTTTGATAAAAAAAAGATGGTCCGACTGAAAGAGCTTATCGAACGCCA
The DNA here is from genome assembly GCA_049666885.1 of Desulfobacterales bacterium. GTDB lineage: Bacteria > Desulfobacterota > Desulfobacteria > Desulfobacterales > SG8-13 > JARFQH01. The sequence goes on along the minus strand of JBATHN010000039.1, from coordinate 76 downwards.
CCGTCTCGCGATTACCAATATCAACAGCTTCACCCTGTTTGCCGTCGGCGACACCTACCTGCCGTCATGGATCGAA
>JBATHN010000038.1:0-8013 GCA_049666885.1 Desulfobacterales bacterium | reverse complement strand
GATTTGGATATTGTAATTTGGAATTTATTTTTAATTTGGTGATTGTATTTTGATATTTGGCATAATTTTAGGCGGGAGGGCAGGCCCTGAAATCTGAAACCTAAGCCAACACTGCCGATGGTCATTGTTCTGTTCCCAGGCTTGAAATATCAAGCAGCGGGCGACAATGGATAAGACAATTTATGTGTTACAAGACACGAGAACGAGGGAGCTGGTTACCCATAAAAAAAACGGGACCGTCTTTTCCGCCTCCGACATCGGCTTCCCGGCGCAGGTGATACAATAGACGAAAACGGCGTTCACATAAAGCCCTTTTGGGATCTACACCTTATGAGTAAGAAATCTATTGAATTAAAGTACTTTTGAATGGTATAAAGTAATATTTAAATCATGGTTCAGCGACGCCTGTGGCCGCAAGCGAACACTCTGATCGAAGAGAAAAGACTTAAGTTACGGTGAAAATTTCCAAATCGCAAACAACAAATAACAAACAAATCACAATGACCAAAATTCAAAATGACAGACCTGTTTGGGTCATTGGATATTGAAATTTGGAATTTCATTGAAATTTGGTGCTTGGAATTTGACATTTCCAAATACCTCAATACTTGGGATAGTGTCTTTAAAGATTACCTTTCTATTGGGTATCGTACCGTTAATTTTCATATAAGGTGCACGCCCACCACTTATCAGGACTGAATTCGCATGAGTTTCGCAATGCCAAAACAGACGATACCGTCGGGCGGTTATTGGCTGGGACACTCCCAGCCGATTTTACTGCAGGCCTTTCTCGGGACCTGCGTGGGCGTCGCCTTGTTCGATGCCAAAAGCGGCGTCGGCGGAATGATTCACCTGCTGCTGCCCGAGCCGGTGGGGGGCGGCATGGAACAGGCCGACACCCGCTACGCCACTACAGGCATGCCTTTCTTTCTCACGGCGCTTTACGAAGCCGGCGCCGTCCGGGATCAACTGACGGCGGTCATTGCCGGCGGAGCGCTTGTCGGTCCCCTGAGCGCTGCCGATCTGGACCTCAACATCGGCGGCCGTACAGCCGAGCTGGTCGAGTCGATTCTGTCCGCTGAGGGCATTCCGATCGTACACTCGGAAACCGGCGGATTTTTTACTTGTTGCCTGCGGCTCGACATGGAAAGCTGGACATTTCGTATCGAGCCATTGGGACAGGAAAAGAGCGCCACCAGGAAATCCGGGCGCTTGCCCGACCCGGCGGAAATCCAACAGGCCACGGAAAAGATCAAGCCGATACCGCAGGTGGCCCTGAAAATCCTTCATATGATCGATGCGGGCGCCGACGACATCAAACCGATTGCCGAGGAGATAAAGAAAGACCAGGTCCTCAGCGCCAGAACCCTTCAACTCTGCAACTCGGCGATGTTTGCCAAGCAAAGCAGGATCGAATCACTGGACCACGCGCTCGTCTTTCTCGGGGAGAACCTATTTGTCAAAATGATCATATCGGCCGCAGTCAATGAATTTTTCGATGCTTCCGGTAATGGCTACTCGCTGTGCATGGGTGGCCTCTTTCACCACGCCGTCGGCACGGCGCTGACCGCTGAGAAAATCGCCCATTTTACAGGTAAGGCGCCATTGTCGACGGCTTATACGGCCGGGTTGCTGCATGATATCGGCAAGGTGGTGCTCGATCAGTTCATTGCAACTGCCTTTCCGCTCTTTTATCGAAAATTAAATTGTGAGGAAGCGTATTCGATCACGATCGAAAGAGAAATTTTCGGCACCGATCACACCGCCGTCGGCCATACGTTAGCTGATATGTGGGCTTTCCCGGAATCCTTGACCGACACGATTGCCCATCACCACCTGCCCGAAAAATCGTTGCAGCACACCGAACTGGCGCACATCATCTTCCTGGCCGATCTTCTCATGGCCAGATTCAATACCGGTCTCGAATTGGAAGGGATGAGCAGTGGATCGATTGAAACCCGCTTAAAACGAGTCGGCCTGAAACCCGAAAACCTCGCCGAAATCGTCGATCTCATCCCGCAGAGCTTGTTCGATTATGAAGCGGAAAGTGCCCCGGTGTCCGATGGATAAAAACGCTCTATGAATCTCAACCAGCAAAAGAAAGAGGCTTTGCGGAATCTGCCGGCAGTCGACCATGTCCTCGAACTCTCCAAGTCCGACCCGTTTTTTGAAGAAGTCCCCCGATCGGTTCTCATCCGTTCCATCCGATCCGTTCTCGACAACCGTCGCCGGCAAATTATCGAGCAGGATCCTGCAGACATCGACGAACTTTTGGCTGACGCGGCGGTTGTGACCGGCGTTAAGGATTTGGTCCGGCAGGCGCAGTCGTTGAACCTTCGGGCAACCGTCAATGCCACCGGAATCGTCATCCATACCAATCTCGGCCGCTCGCTGTTGGCTGAAAGCGCCATCGAGCACCTTTGCGCAGTCGGCCGCCGGTATTCGAATCTCGAATTCGACCTCGATAAAGGCCGCCGCGGCTCCCGCTACGCCAATGTGGAAGACCTGATCTGTGAAATCAGCGGCGCCGAGTCCGCCATGGCGGTCAACAACTGCGCCGGGGCGGTCTTGCTCGCGCTGGAGACGATGGCCGCCGGCAAAAAGGTCATCGTCTCTCGGGGGGAGCTGGTGGAAATCGGCGGATCCTTCCGCGTCCCGGATGTCATGGCCAAGAGCGGGGGCATTCTGTGCGAGGTCGGCACCACCAACCGCACTCACCTTCGTGACTATGAGAACGCCGTCGATGAGCAGACCGCCCTGTTGCTGAAAGTTCATAAAAGCAACTACAGTGTCGTCGGATTTTCGGCCGAGGTCTCGCTCAAGGACCTCGTCGCTTTGGGTCAGAAACACCAAGTTCCGGTCATGGAGGACCTGGGCAGCGGCACATTCATCGATTTTTCACGCTACGGGCTTCTGAAAGAGCCAACGGTGCAGGAATCGGTGTCGACCGGGGTCGACATCGTCACCTTCAGCGGGGACAAGCTTCTCGGCGGCCCCCAAGCCGGTTTGGTTGTCGGGAAAAAGGCCTGCATCGACCGGATAAAAAAAAACCCGATTACACGCGCGCTGCGGATCGACAAGCTGACTCTGGCTGCCCTGGAAAGCACCCTCAGACTGTATCGGGATGAAGAAAAGGCGGTGCAGGCGATTCCCACCCTGCGCATGATGCTGCAACCGATCGCAACCCTGGAGGAAAAAGCCACGCGCCTGAAAAAAATGCTCGAAAGCGCCGGACGCGGCCGCTTGACGGTCGCGTCGCTGGATCTCGTCTCACGGCCCGGCGGCGGCTCACTACCGCTGTTGGAACTGCCCAGCAAGGGCCTGGGTTTAAGAATCGACGGTCTGTCGGCCAATGCCATCGAAAAAAGTCTGCGCCTGTATTCACCACCGATCATCGGCCGAATCGAGGATGACCTATACACAATGGATATGCGGACTCTCCAGGACGACGAGCTGGAGACCATCCGGAGCGCAATTGAAACGCTACTGACCTGAGGATGATGATGACGCAGAAACCGAATCAACTGAGCCCCGATGCCGGCGAGACCCGCAACTTTCTCCTCTCGAAGGCCCGGTCCGAAGCCGTTCCCCGGCCGGCGTGTGTCGTCGAGCCGGACAAGGATGCCAAAGCACTGGAGCTGGCCTACCCCTACCTTCTCAGCGCTAAATCTCTAATGGTCCGCGCCATGAGCAGCCTGGAAGACGTCTCAGAATTTGCGGCCGTCGTCGTTCAAATCGACGCCTGCGGGCTCGCGGAAGACGCCGTCGACTCCGAACCCGCGCCGGGCACCCGGACAATGGTGGCCCGCACCCTCGAGAGGGCTTGTCGATCGGTATCCGGTCTTTGGGGGCTGCTCGATTCAACCGCCTTCGGATGCTTCCTGCCCGGCTGCAACCCGTCGTCCGCGCTCGCATGGGCCGAAGAGATCAAAAAAATAGTGGCAGCCGACGACGGCCCCTCCGTCACGTTCGGTCTGGCCTTTTTTCCGACCCTCGACTATCCCAAGGACAAAATCCTCGGCAATGCCCGTAAGGCCCTCGAGCACGCAAAATTCTTCGGGCCCGGCAGCCTGGTCTCCTTCGATGCCATCAGTCTCAACATCAGCGGCGACAGGCTCTACGACGAGGGCGAGTACCAGAAGGCCATCGACGAATACAAAACAGCCCTGAAGCTCAACCCGAAGGATGCAAACCTGCACAACAGCCTGGGCGTTTGCTACGGCGTGACCGGTGAATTCGTGAGCGCCATGACCCAGTTCAAGGAGGCGATGGCCCTTGATGCCGAAGAGGCCCTGGCCCATTACAATGCCGGCCTCGTCCACCTGCTTTTGGACGAGCGTGACAAAGCCCGAGCGCACCTGCTCGAAATCGACAATCGGCCCCACAACCTTTTAGAGGTCAGATTGCAACTGGGCAAACTCTACCTCGAAGACGGCCAGCCTGAAAAAGGTCGGATCTATCTCGAAAAAGCCGCCGCCATGCAGCCGCAATCGAGCGCCGTTCACGCCCTTATCGGTGAATGTTATGCCGCCCTCGATAGACGCGACGAAGCCGTTGCGGCTTATAAAAAATCGCTGCGGCTCAACGCCAATGATGCCGCTTCACTCTCCGGCCTGGGCTGGTTGTATCATGTCATGGGCAAAAACGCCGATATCGCAAAACTTTTTTGCCGGCACAGCACCGCGATCGCGCCGCGAAACGGCCTCTTTCACCATCGACTCGGGTGCCTGTATTTGAAAGCAAGCCGGCTGTCGGAAGCCCGTGACGAATTTCAGAAGGCCGTCGAACTGGGATACGATTCTACAGAGCAACTCGCGGAAGTTCAGAGCCGGCTGCTGGACAAAGCCTCCTGACCATGGAAAACCGGATCCTCTCCATCCTGGCCGAAAGCCTGGCCGTCAAAGACCGTTCCGTAAAGGAAAACCTGGACGAACTCAAAACCGGCGCCCAACGCCTGGCCGAATGCCTGGCCTCCGACCGCAAGGTGCTCATTTTCGGTAACGGCGGCAGTGCAGCCGACGCCCAGCATATAGCGGCCGAGTTCGTCAACCGTTTCGGTATCGAACGTCCACCCCTGGCGGCCATCGCCCTCACGACCGACACATCGATTCTCACCAGTATCGGCAACGACTACCGTTTTGACGACATTTTCTCCAAGCAAATCCACGCCCTGGGTAAAAAGGGCGATGTCGCCTGGGCCATCAGCACCAGCGGCAATTCGGTAAACGTTTTGAAAGGCATCGAGGCGGCCGGGGAAAAGCAGATGGCCACTATCGCCATGACCGGCCGCGGGGGCCGGCTGGCCGCGATGGCCGACCTGTCGCTGACCGTGATGTCCGATTCGACTGCCCGCGTCCAGGAGACCCACCTGGTCATGGCGCACATACTCTGCGAGCTGGTGGAGCGCATCCTCTTTCCGAAACACTTCAAAAAATAGAACCTTGATTTTTCCCGCGGGTTGATTAAGATACGGTTTTCGTTTTTACTGAAAATACTTACCGCTTTGCCGTATCAAGGAGATCCTGTCATGCCGATTTACGAATATCACTGCCTTAAATGCAACGAGGACTTCGAGTATCTGGTGTTTGGTAACGAGCAGCCGGACTGCCCGGCCTGCAAGAGTGCCGATGTCTGCCGTCTGATGTCGACCTGTGGCTTTGTCAGCAAGGGGGGCGGCGGCCAGACGGTTTCCAAATCGGCCGGGTCCTCCTGCAGCGGGTGTTCGGGAACCAGCTGTTCGAGCTGCGGCCACTGATCATGAAAAGTGTTTTCAGAATCGGGACCAGAAAGAGCGCCCTCGCCCTGTGGCAGGCCAACTGGGTTCAGTCGGAACTGCTCAAACACTTCCCTTCCCTTTCGATTCAGCTCGTCACCATCACCACCAAAGGCGATAAAATACTCGACGTCCCGCTGGCCGACGTCGGCGGCAAGGGACTTTTCGTCAAAGAAATCGAAGAGGCTCTCCTGGAGAGTCGCATCGACCTGGCGGTCCACAGCATGAAAGACATGCCGGCCGACTTGCCGCAGGGGCTTTGTATTGGTCCGATCCCCACGCGTGAAAATCCCGCCGATGTTCTCATCGCCAGAGAAGACACGCCTTTTACGCGATTGGCCCTTTCCGCCCGAATCGGCACCAGCAGCCTGAGGCGGGCGGCACAGTTGCGCTGTGCACGCCCCGACATCGAGATCGTAGCGCTGCGGGGCAATGTGGACACCCGTTTGAGAAAACTGGATGATCCGATCGAAAAACTCGACGCGATCGTTCTGGCGGCCGCGGGCGTCCGGCGGCTCGGACTGGCGCATCGCGTCACCGAGTACCTCGACGAAACGCTCATGCTGCCGGCGGCCGGCCAAGGGGCCCTGTGCATCGAAATCCGTCAGGATGACCGTGCCATCGCCGAAAAACTGGACGTGCTGAACCACACACCGACGCGCCTGGCCGTATTGGGCGAACGGTCTTTTCTGCATCGCTTGGAAGGCAGCTGCCAGGTTCCGATTGCCGCCCGCGGCACGATTGCCGACGACCGGTTGAATCTGGAAGGGCTGGTTGCGGATATCGACGGCCGAACCGTATACCGGGATCGGCACAGCGGTCAGGCGCACACCGCCGAGGCAGTCGGGCACGAACTCGCAGAGCGGCTCCTCGCCAGGGGAGCCGACAAGGTCCTGGAGAAACTGGCCGCTTATGGGAAATAATCCGTCAAAAGGCATGGTTTACCTGGTGGGCGCGGGTCCCGGAGATCCGGGACTGATTACCGTCAGAGGGCTCGAGATCATCCGCAGCGCCGATGTGATCATATACGATTACCTGGCCGCACCGACTCTGCTGCGGCATGTCCGTGATAACGCCGAACTGATATACGTCGGTAAGAAAGGCGGCGACCACACACTTTCACAGGATGGAATCAACGCCCTGATCGTTGCAAAGGCAAAGGCGGGTGCGACCGTCGCCCGTTTGAAAGGAGGCGACCCCTTTATTTTCGGCCGCGGGGGCGAGGAGGCGGAGGTACTGATCGATGAGGGCATCCCGTTTGAAATCGTTCCGGGTGTCACCTCCGCCATTGCCGCCCCGGCTTACGCCGGAATCCCCCTGACCCATCGAAAATTCACCTCGACCGTCGCTTTCATCACCGGCCACGAGGATCCAGACAAGGAGACGTCGTCCATCGATTGGGCCGCGCTGGCGAAGGGGATCGGGACCCTGGTTTTCTTGATGGGCGTCAAAAACCTGCCTCAGATCACCGGCAGCCTGATCCGGCACGGCAAACCGGCCGACACACCGGTGGCGCTGGTCCGCTGGGGCACGACGTCGCGTCAGCAGACGGTATCCGGCACTCTTACGACCATAGTAGAGCGCGTCAAGCAGGCCGGCCTCAAGGCCCCGGCCATCATCGTGGTCGGTGAAGTGGTGCAGCTGCGGGACCGGATGAAGTGGTTCGACAATCGGCCGCTCCTGGGAAAACGCATCGTTGTGACCCGCGCCCGGGCCCAGGCCAGCGACCTGATTCACAAACTCTCGGCACTGGGCGCCGAATGTCTGGAACACCCCACCATAACGATCGAACCGCCGGTCGACTGGGCGCCTCTGGATCAGGCCTTCGATCGCATCGCCGAATACGACTGGCTGATCTTCACCAGCGTCAACGGCGTTAAATTCTTCTTCGAACGGCTTTTCGGCAGGGGTCGGGATGTCAGGGCCCTGGGCCGGATCGGCACCGCCGCTATCGGTCCGGCCACTGCCGCAAAACTCTTTGAATTCGGATTGACCAGCGACATCGTTCCTGAAAGCTACCAGGCGGAAGCAGTAGTGGCGGCCTTCGAAAAGAAAGACGTCGCCGGTCAAAAAATCCTGCTCCCGCGGGCGGCCGAGGCGCGGCCGATCCTGCCCGAACAGCTGTCGAGAATGGGGGCAGTGGTCGATGAAATCCCCGTTTATCGCACGCGTCCGGCCGCCGATCGGGCAGAGCGGCTGGTCGAACAGCTCGAGAGCGGATCCATCGACATGATCACCTT
>JBATHN010000037.1:0-5135 GCA_049666885.1 Desulfobacterales bacterium | reverse complement strand
CGGCTATACCGGCCACAATTGTGCGCCGCTCACCCAAATCGATTTCCAGGCGCAGCAATTTGTTGGCTCTCGGACCGGCTTCGGCTTTAACGACCGTGGCCACCCTGAGGTCGATTTTAGCAAAGTCTTCGATCGTCACCTGAGGCTTGAAAGCGGGTTTTGTTTCTGCGGTGGCAATCGACGTCATCGAGGCGGGTTTGGCCTTGCTGAGATCGATACGTGGGAATAGACTGACCGTTTTCAAGATCCGGGTTTCGGGCGGAAGACCGTTCCACTTCTTCAATCGGTCGAGGGTGTAAAATTGAGCCTCGGGGTCCAGTCCCAAATGCTTCTGCATGGTCTCGGCCGTAGCGGGCATGACCGGATAGATGAGCCCGGCGATGATCCGTAGACCTTCCAACAGATTGACCATTACGGCTTCAAGCTGTTTGCGGCTGGCTTTTTTTTTGGCGAGCTCCCAAGGTGCCATGACGTCGATGCATTTGTTCATTTGAGCGATGAATTCCCAAACCGCCTGCAGGGCCCGGTGAAAGGCAAAAACGTTCATCGTCGCTTCGTATTCGAGGACAGCCTTCATGGCGTCGTCTTTCAAGGTCAGGCCCAGCTCGGTCTCGGTTGCCTGGTCAACGGCCGGTACCACTCCTTTTAGGTATTTGTGGGCCATGGTCAGAGTACGTGAAAACAGGTTGCCCAAGTCGTTGGCCAGATCGGAGTTGAGACGGTGCACCAACGCCGATTCCGAGAAGCTCGAATCGAGTCCGAAAGCCATTTCACGCGCCAGAAAGAAACGGAAGGCATCGAGCCCGTAAACGTTTTTCAGCTCCAGCGGTTCCACGACGTTCCCCAGGCTTTTGGACATTTTGCTCTGTTCAACATTCCAGTAGCCGTGAACGTTCAGATGAGTGTAGACCTCGATACCCGCGGCTTTGAGCATGATGGGCCAATAGATACCGTGGGGCTTGAGGATGTCCTTGGCAACGATATGCTGGGCGACGGGCCAGAACTTGCGGAACAAGTCGCCGTCCGGGTAGCCGAGAGCCGACACGTAGTTGAGCAGGGCGTCGAACCACACGTAGGTGACGTATTTGTCGTCAAACGGCAGAGTGATGCCCCATTTAAGGCGCGACTTGGGTCGTGAGATGCACAGGTCTTCAAGGGGTTCCCGCAGAAACGCCAGCACTTCGTTGCGGTAGCGTTCGGGTCGGATAAAGTCAGACTGACGGTTGATGTGGTCGATGAGCCAGTCCTGATAGCGGCTCATTTTGAAGAAGTAGTTGGACTCCTTGATAATTTCCGGCTCGGTTTCATGGTCCGGGCACTTGCCGCCCACCAGTTCCCGCTCGGTGTAGAAACGCTCACAGCCGAAGCAGTAGAGGCCTTCGTATTCACTGAAGTAGATGTCGCCGCTGTCGTAAATTTTCTGGAGAATAAGCTCCACGACCGCCATGTGCTCCGGATCAGTGGTGCGGATGAAATGGCTGTTGCTGATGTTGAGCTCCGGCCACAGCGTTTGGAACTGTCCACTGATGCGATCGACATATGTTCGGGGGCTCATGTTTTCCTTGCGGGCCGCACGGACCACCTTGTCGCCGTGTTCATCCGTACCGGTGAGGAAATAGGTCTCTTCCCGACACATGCGATGATAGCGAGTGACAATGTCGGCGATGATAGTGGTGTAGGCATGCCCAAGGTGGGGCCTGGCGTTGACGTAGTAAATCGGGGTCGTAATGTAAAACCTGGCGGTCATGATTGCTCCTGGGTGTAGCGCTGGTTAAGATAAGAATTCTTTAGGGTTGCGGCTTTCAGCGGTGCACCTGCACGATGTCTTTCAGCGGTACGTCGGTTTCAACGCCATCTTCCAGCCGTACGGTCACTATCCCGGCCATCACATTGTGACGGACAACCTTGCCATCGCCGGCCGGAGTCTTGACCACTTTACCGGTCTTGGGAAAATCCTTTTTGAGTGCCTTGTAAGTTTCGTATTCATAGGTGAGGCAGCACATGAGCCGTCCGCACTGTCCCGATATTTTCGTGGGGTTTAGTGACAGGTCCTGCTCTTTGGCCATGCGGATCGAAACCGGACCGAACTTTTCGAGGAAGGACGAACAGCAGGTTTCGCGGCCGCAGCGGCCGAGCCCCCCGCACATTTTGGTCTGATTGCGAATGCCGACCTGCCGCATTTCGATGCGCACACCGAGTCTCTTGACGAGCATTTTGACCAGCTGTCGGAAATCGACCCGCCCTTCGGACGTAAAGAAGAAAGTGTATTTGCTGCCATCGAAAGATTTGTCAACGGCAAAAAGATTCATCTGCAGGCCGAGCTTTTTGATGCAATCCAGGCAGTAGAGATGAGCCTTTTTTTCATCACCCGTGTTGATCTCGATCTGGCGCAGGTCCTTCTCGGCTGCCAGGCGGTGCACTTTTTTAAGGGGTTTCTCAGCCGTTTTTTCGTCTATCGGCTGCGGTGGCACGGTTACCGTGCCGAAACTCAAGCCCTGCTCGGTCTCCACGATCACGTGGTCACCGCGCTTGAGTACAAAGGCACCGCAGTCAAAGTCGTAAACCTTGCCGGCCGGTTTGAATCGTATGCCGACTTTCTTGCTCATATGTGTGGTCTCATCCGTTTTGGCATAAAAGGATTAATGGCGGTTGGAAACTAATGCGTGTCGCAAACGGATGTCAACACCGTTGTGTCAGATTCCGGGAAAAATGTGGATTATGCCGCCGCGAGTCTCAGCATCATAACCTCTAAGGTCAGCCGTAGATTGGCATTAGCCTCGATATCCTTCTGGGCGGTTCGAATGGCTTCCATCTTATTCATAACGGCACTGACAGGATTCTTTTCCGACACTCTTTGCAGTTTGTCAATCAGATCGGTGTTGACGATGCATTCTGGGGCGTAGCGGCAGACGATCAGGTCCCGCAGCCAGGTCAACAGGGCGGTCAGTGATTCGGAGACCACCTCCTTACGGGCTGAAAGCGTTTCGGCAAAAGCGAGCAGCTGACCGGTGTCCCGCGGGTCGAGTTGTCCGGGTGCCGCCAGCCCGGAAGCGGCGATCAGCCAGTTCCTGTACCGCAGCCAGTCCGATTGAACCAAGGTCTTGGCGCGGGTCAGACTTCCGTTTGACACGGCTGCCAGAACTGATGCCGCCTGTTTTTCGAGCCCGTGCTGTTTGACCAGCTCGGCCGCTATCGTGCGCCGGGTGATGGGGTTGAAACGCACCAGCTGGCATCGCGATACGATGGTCGGCAACAGGTCGACACTCTGTGGTGCCGTGAGGATGAGGATGGTGCGGTCGGGTGGCTCTTCAAGCATTTTGAGCAGCGCATTTCCGGCCGACGGGTTCATGGCGTGGGCATCGGTGACGATCACGACCCGCATTCTCGCCTCGTAAGGCTTCATCGATAGAGCCTCACAGAGTGCGCGGACTTGGGCGATTTTTATGGTGGCGCCGGTCGGTTTGATGTGGATCACATCCGGATGATTTCCAGACATAATTTTACGGCACGCCGGGCACACGCCGCACGGTTCGTTATCGCGGATCGCCGGTGACCGGAGCTGGGTTGGGGCGTCACTGTAAGCAGCGGGGGGCGTTTCCCTCCCGATGCAATTGCAGATCATCGCAAGGGCAATGGCGGCACTGTGCTTACCGACACCCGCCTGACCGGTAAACAGCAGGGCATGGGGAATGGTATCTTTTCGGTGGAGGGTCTTTAATATCCTGACGGGCCGCTCCTGCGCTATGATGGATTCAAATCCGGACACCGCATCAGTGTCCCAAATCGACCCGCTCGCGCAGTTCTTTGCCCGATTTGAAAAACGGCAGTTTTTTGGGGTTGATGAGCACCTTTTCACCGGTCTTGGGATTTCTCCCGGTGTAGGCTTTATATTCCTTGACAAAAAAGCTGCACAGACCCCTGATTTCGACCCGTTCACCTGCAGCAAGGGCATCCGACATGCTGTCGAAAAATATTTGAATTATCTTGGCGGCCTCAGATTTCGATATGTTGGTCTCGTTTTTCAGCGCGGAGATCAACTCCAGTTTGTTCATATTTCCTCCTTCTTTCAATACGCACGGCTGAACTCAAGGTCACGTTTATAAAACAAATCCTTATAAAAAGTCAAGCAGTTATGACAGTATGTCGGGCAACCTTTCGACCTCGCCCTCCTCGACATCCACCCCGGCGTGCTGACCCAGGGCCTCGATGTTGACCACCACCCGGCCCTTGCCGCGATACCGGACAAATGTGCCCGAGACCCCTGCAAACGGGCCGGAAACGACGATGACCCGGTCGCCTTTCCGTAACCGGGCTCCGGTGGCGATCGGCTGCTCCACCGACACCATGATTCTTAAAGACGCAATGGTGTCCTCCGGAACCGGAACCGGTCCGTCTTTCGTCCCGATGAGGCGCACGGCGCCGGTTGTTTTGAGGATATCGAGATGCCGGTAGGGGTTCAAATCCGATTTCACGAAAAGGTAGCCGGGGAAAAGGGGAACATGAATCATCAGTCGACGGTCACGTCGTTTGCTTTTGACGCGAACCTTCGGCAGAAACACCTCTATTTTCTTTTTGTCCAGGCCGTCGGTGACGACGTCTTCGAAACGGCTCTTCGTGTGCAGGACATACCATGAAGTATGAAGTTCGTTTGTCATTGTCGATTGTACCTAATCGCAGTGGTTGTTATGCGGTTTAAAACGAAAATAAGGTGGGCGCCGGAGCCCCGGATAACCGATTTCGAGTCGCGGCTGAAACGCGCCGCCAACGAGGCCTAAGTCCGGACCAGGTCCGTCTTCAAATAAGAGTTTCGGGTTTGGTCCCCATAATCGTGCCATTCATGCGGTATCGGCTTTGGGTCGGGTCTAAGGGCTCGCTCAAAAACAACTTACCATTTTGGACGCCGATGCATCCCGTCCGGCTGCGTTGCAAAATATCGGAATATCAAGATATTCCAGCGATTTTACGCCTTGCCGGCCGGGCGCCTCAACGCCCAAAATCACCAACTAATTTTTTCGCGAGCCCTAAGACCCCGTAGGCGACTTAGACGGTCAGCTGCTTTTTGAAACCGTTCATCCGGGCTTCGGCGCGTCATTTTCATACACCGTGGCGGCCCCAGGGCCGTGAGTGTTTAATAT
>JBATHN010000036.1:0-7178 GCA_049666885.1 Desulfobacterales bacterium | reverse complement strand
GGCGTCAGCCGGATGGAATATCCGCCCAACATTCGGGTCATCCGGATTCCCTGTACGGGGCGGATGAGCCCCAAGTTCTTTCTCGCGGCGCTACGCGAAGGCGCAGACGCTGTCTGGGTATCCGGGTGACATCCCGGCGAATGCCATTACCTGGAAGGTAATTACTACGCCCGCCGAAAGTTCGCCCTGTTTCAGAATCTGATGGAGCACATGGGAATCGAGCCCGGACGGATTCAATTCTCATGGGTTTCCTCGGCCGAGTCGACCAAGTTCGTCGAGGTGGTCAACGAGGTCACCGAGAAGGTCAAGGGGCTGGGACCCAATCAAAACTTTATCAAAACCGAAGCCAAGGTGGCTTAGTATGTCACATATCGACAAGATTAAAGAGATTTCCGAAAAGATCCTCAAGGATTGCACCGTGGAAATGGTCATCGGATTTCGCAAAGGAACCGTTCCGTTCATGAACGAACCATGCTTTGCCAGGACCCCCGATCAGGTGGATCAGTTTGTCTGGGATGGAAACTGCGGTATAAACCTTGCCAACTATCTGGCCGATCGCAAAGAGAAGATCGGGATCGTGGCCAAGGGGTGTGATTCCCGCAACATCGTTACCCACATTCTCGAAAACAAAATCAAACGCGAGCAACTCTACATTATCGGCGTGCCGTGCCTGGGAATGATTGACAAGCGCCGAATCGCACAGGATTTCGCCGACGAGATCATTGCGGTTGAAGAGGATAACGGCAAGATTATCGTCAAAGGACACGAGCGGGAAAAAGTCTACGACAAGTCTGCGGTGCTTCAGGAAAATTGTGCCATCTGTATCCATCGGAACCCCGTAATCCACGACGAACTGGTGGCCGAACCGGTGGTGGAGCAGATCGAAGTGGACCGTTACGAGGACGTGCGCCGCATCGAAGCCATGGCGCCGGATGAAAAATGGGCCCACTTCGAGGAGATGCTGGCGCCCTGCATCCGTTGCTATGCTTGCCGCAACGCCTGCCCACTGTGTTACTGCCCCACCTGTTTTGTGGATGAACACCGCCCCCAGTGGGTTAACAAGGGTCAGGACCCGGTCGACGTGCGCACGTTTCATTTCCTGCGCGCTTACCACTGCGCCGGCCGCTGCACCGACTGCGGCGCTTGCGAGCGGGTCTGCCCGGTGGGCATCCCGGTGCGCCAGTTCACCAAGAAGCTTGAAAAAGATGCCCTGGAACTTTTTGACTGGGAGGCCGGTTTGACACTGGACAAGCGCCCGGTGCTCGATTTTTACAAACCAAACGACCCGGATGAGTTCATTAAATAAATGGGAATGATGTTTCGTGTTTGGTGTTTAGTGTGTGGCCTTTCGAGATCCAAACACAAAACACCAAATACCAAACACCAAACACCAAAAGAGCAAGGTTTCGTTAATGAAGATTGTAAAAATTGAGAAGAAGAGCTTGAGCACCGACCTCGATCGACTGCGTGAGACATATCGACTTTTCGGTCCGGTCAAAGGACCGCAGTATTACGATTTCCAGCTGCTGGGTCCTGGACAAACGCCCGACCTGGACTTTCTCAACACGCGCATGTCGGCCAAGTCTCTGGTTTATCCGCAATCGGAGGTGATGCTCGATTACAGCCTGGACGAAAGTCAAGCGGATCACCACATAATGAAGGAAAGCGCGCAGGACTATTCTCCCCGGGCTGTCATCGGGATCAGGCCTTGCGATGTCAAGGGATACCTCCTGGTGAAGCGTAATTTCGACACCCCCGACTTCAAGGATCCTTACTGGGTTCGCAACTTTGCGGCCACCACCCTCGTGGGCTATGGCTGCGATGAGCCCTGCAGCAGCTGTTTCTGCACCTCCGCCGGATCGGGACCTTTTCACGAGGAAGGCTTGGACATGCTTCTGATCGATGCCGGGGATAGCTTTTTAGCCAAGATTCTCTCCGAGAAGGGGGAGAAGTTGGCCGCCGCCGCCGGCTGGGACAAACCGGCCGCAGACGGGGCTGAACAGCAGATTGCCGCTCGCCGGCAGGCCGCAGAGGCCAAGGTGAACGCCGCAGTGGAGACAGACCGGCTGGCTGCTCAGAACTCGCTCGATCTTTACGATGCGCCCTTCTGGGAAGATATTTCATTTTCCTGCATCAACTGCGGAACGTGCACCTACGTCTGCCCGACTTGCTGGTGTTTCGATATTCAGGATGAAGTTCTCGGGAAAAAAGGAAAACGACTGCGCATTTGGGATAGCTGTATGTATCCGCTGTTCACCCTCCACGGCTCCGGCCACAATCCCCGGGGGACCAAATTGCAGCGGGTCCGCCAGCGGTTCATGCACAAGCTCAAATACTATGTGGACAAGTATGACGACGGGATACAGTGCTCCGGCTGCGGTCGCTGTGTGCGCTTGTGTCCCGTGAACATCGACATTCGTCGGGTTGCCCGACTGATGAACAGCCACGGGCAGGATGCTGTGGCCTGCGAGGTGAAGTGATGACGACGCCGCATGTTGAATCCATCATTCCCGGTACCGGAGGGATGACGGTGCAGAATCCTTATCTCCCCTATCCGGTCCGAATCGAAGAGATAATCACCGAAACCGAAGACCGGAACCTGAAGACGTTCAAACTGGTGTTTTTAAATGCCGCCGACGAAAAAAAGTTTGTCTATAAAGCCGGCCAGTTCGCCGAGCTATCGATCACCGGCAAAGGTGAAATACCGATTGGGATCGCCTCTTCGCCAACGGAAAAAGGCTTTCTCCTTTTTACCGTCAACCGGGTCGGACTGGTCTCCACCGCCCTGCACAACATGCGGGTGGGCGACATCATGGGCGTTCGCGGTCCCATGGGCAACTGGTACCCCTGGGAGGCAATCGAGGGTAAAAGTGTCGTTATCATTGGGGGCGGTTTTGCGTTCACGACCCTGCGCTCGTCCATCGTTTACATGCTCGATCCGAATAACCGGCTAAAATTCAAGGATATACATGTCATATATGGTGCGCGGACACCGGGTATGCTTCTCTACCGCGATGAACTGGCGGCCTGGGAGGAGCGCGACGACATCCACATGCACATCACCGTAGACGCCACCGACGATCCGACGTGGAAGTACAATACCGGTTTCGTGCCGTCGATCACCGACCAAAAGGCGCCGCCGGCAGACGGGGAAACCTACGCCATCGTGTGTGGCCCTCCGATCATGATCAAGTTCACACAGCCAGTCCTCGAGAACCTCGGTTACTCATACGACCACATCATCATGTCTCTGGAAAACCGGATGAAATGCGGTATCGGCATCTGCGGTCATTGCAACATCGGCAAGGAATACGTGTGCAAGGACGGACCGGTTTTTACGCTGGAACAGTTGAGTCGGATGCCGAAAGAGTATTGATCGGTCTGTTTTTTAATGTTGACATCACAGATTCAATACGTTAATAAACCATCTTTAATCATCGCAATAGGCGGACTGGCGTAAGCCATTGGAATAATTTATTTTTTAAAGGAGGGTATTGTATGCCAACAGTTGAATTCATGGGAAAAGCATTTACCATTGACGAAGACGGGTTCATCGATTCCTACGAAAACTGGAGCCAGGAATGGGTACAGTGGGTCAAGAAGGAAGAGGGTATCGACGAACTCAACGAGGAGCATCAAAAAGTCATCAAGGTCCTGCGTGAATACTACGAGAAAAACGGAATTGCCCCGATGGTTCGGGTTCTTTCCAAAGTTACCGGTTTCAAACTGAAGCACATTTACGAGTTGTTTCCCTCCGGCCCGGGCAAGGGAGCCTGCAAGATGGCCGGTCTTCCCAAGCCGACCGGTTGTGTCTGATCCGATCCACCGAAACGACACGATGACTTCTATGAAGTAAAGGCCCTGCGCGCCCCGCAGGGCCTTTTCTATAGGCTTTAAGATAAAGGTTTTGGACTGCGTTATCGGTCGTCGGCGTATTACAATACAGCCTTCTCCCTCTGGCCTTGCCAAAAACTTTATCTTAAAGCCTAAATATAGGGGGGCGCCATGCTCGTTCTCAACATCAAAACGACGTCCAGGACCGAGTTCGTCGACATCACCTCGAAGGTTCAGGAGGCTATCGGTTCCGCCGGGTTGACCGAAGGCCTCTGCATGCTCTACGTACCGCATACCACTGCTGCGATTACCATCAACGAGAGCGCCGATCCCAGTGTCAAGTCCGATATTCTCATGGTCCTCAACGAGGTGGTTCCCTGGGAGGCTGAATATCGTCACGCGGAAGGAAACTCTCCGGCCCATATCAAATCCACACTGGTCGGAGCCTCCGAGCTGATTGCGGTTGAAAAGGGTCGACTGGTTCTGGGTACGTGGCAGGGTATCTTTTTCTGCGAATTCGACGGCCCGCGAACCCGACGGGTACAGGTCAAGGTCATGCCGGGCTGAGTTGGTTGTCTGCCAGTAATTCTCGGTGAAAATAAGTATCCGTGCAAAGTTTCGTCGAGAAACGCTGGTTGTCTCATTCCGGTTGTTGCAGAGGTTGACGAAAATGATGATAGATGAAACCAATCGTCGCATTCTGAACCGAATTCAAACCCGTTTTCCGATCGCGCCGCGTCCTTACGGGGTGATAGCCGAAGACCTCGGTCTGACCGAAAATGAGGTGATGTCGCGGATCAAGCGATTGAAGGAAAAGGATGTCATCCGCAGGATCGGCGGCAACTTCGTACCTGAAAAAGTCGGCTTCGTCAGCACGCTCTGTGCGGCCCGGGTGCCCGAGACCGCCATTGAACACTTTGCAGAAGTCGTCAACCGTTACCCCGGGGTCACGCATAACTACCAGCGCGACAACGCCTACAATATCTGGTTCACCTTTATCGCGCCGTCGATGGCGGAAATCGAGGAAAATCTCAGCCAGATCGAGCAGCAAACTGGCGTCTCACCGATTCTCAACATGCCCGCGACCCGGGTGTTTAAAATCCGCGCAAAATTCGATCTCTAAATTTATTTTACCCGCTGCAAGCAGCGGGTAAAATAAATGAAGTTAAAAAGACGATGGGCGTTCAAGTGTGAGTGTGGACCGGATGGCCTCGTTTTTCGACCAAACACCTCCAATCCCACTCCGCACCCCGTGAACTTATAACCCGCAACCTCCACCTTTTCAAAGGTTTCCTATGCGCGACATCCGTATCGCTCTCGTGATTGTCAACTGTCCGGTAGCGGCCGTTGGTGAAAACTTGGCGAGCGTGGAGCGGCTGGCCGGCCAAGCGGCGCGTGAGGGGGCCAAGATCGTCTGTTTCCCTGAGCTGAACCTTACCGGTTACTGCGTCGCGCCGGACTTGGCTAAAACCGCGCTGCCGGTGCCGGGACCTGCAACCGAGGAGATGGTCCGCATTGCCCGGTCGACCTCCCTGACGATCCTGGCCGGGTTGGCGGAAAAAGATCCGGATGGACGAATGTATGCCACCCATCTGGTGATCACACCCCAAGGTGTTTCCGGTTCCTACCGCAAAATTCATATCGCGCCGCCGGAAAGACCCCTTTTTGCCCCCGGCGGGCAGGTTTCACTCCATTCTTTGCCCGGACTTACTTTCGGCATCCAACTTTGCTACGACAGCCACTTCCCGGAACTTTCGACCTGCATGGCCCTCAAGGGGTGCGATCTGATTTTCATGCCCCATGCCTCTCCGCGGGGAAACCCCGAGGATAAAATGGCCTCTTGGATGCGCCACCTAACGGCAAGGGCCTTCGACAACGGGGTCTTTATTGCGGCCTGCAACCAGGTTGGCGACAATCGACATGGGCTGAGCTTTCCGGGGGTTGCAATGGTTTTCGGGCCATCGGGCGAGGTGTTACAGCATTTCGGTAGCGACAAAGAGGGCGTTCTGGTGGCCGATCTGAAAGCAGCCCGGTTGAGCGACGTACGCCGCCATCGGATGCGCTATTTTTTGCCTCACCGCCGGCCCGATATCTACAGGTTATAGTGCCGTGTCACATTTGAAGTGTCTCGACTGTTTTTTTCAACGGCGCGGCAAATGGTGGCGCCGGAAGTAGACCACCGAATCGATCGAGTAGAGGAGCAATGCGGTCCAGATCAGTATGAAGGTCCACAATTGGGCGGTGCGGAAGGGTTCGCGGTAAACAAAGACGGCCAGTAGAAAGGTGCAGCTCGGGGCGATGTACTGCAGAATGCCGATTGTTGAAAAATGAATCTTGCGGGCACCGGTTGTGAACAGCAACAGGGGCAGGGCGGTGACCAGTGCGGCGCACATCAGCAGGATATCGGTCCGGCCGTCGCTCCGCAGAAAGGCACCGCTGCCGTCGATGTAGTGGTAGCCGAGGTAGGCCAGCGCCGGGAGCGACAGCAGGAGCGTTTCAATTGTCAAACCGACCAGAGCGTTGACCGCTGCTACTTTGCGGATCAAGCCGTAAAAACCGAAAGTGAAGGCCAGAAACATGGCGATCCATGGCAGCCGACCGATTTCGATCGTCAGGTAGATGACGCCGACAGCTGCCAGAATCACGGCCATCAGCTGGGCCGGCCGCAGGCGTTCCTTCAGAAACACCACTCCCAGCACCACGTTGATCAGCGGATTGATATAGTAGCCCAGGCTGGTCTGCAGAATGCGATTGCTGTTGATGGCCCAAATGAAGACGAACCAGTTGCTCGAGACCAGCATCGTGGTCAGCAGCAGGACCAGCATGGTGCGGCCCGAGGAAATCACGGATCTGAATTCATTGCGGCGGTTCGTAAAAACGACAAACGGCAGCAGGAACAGAAACGACCAGACCATGCGATGCATCAGAATCTCGAGGGCCGGGATGGCGCGCAGGGTCTTGAAATAGATCGGCGTCAATCCCCAGATGAGAAAAGCCCCCACGGCGCAGGCTGCGCCGGCTGGTGATTCCGGTGGCGGCGATTGAGCGGCAGTGTTTTCTCCCCGCAAAATAGACCTCCGATTCCATGGCATCGACATGACGGTTTACTAAACGGTCATGGACATTCGGGCCGCCACGGTGCATGAAGATGACGCGCCGGAGCCCGGATGAACGGTTGCGAAAAGCGGCTGAATATCTGAGTCGCTTACGAAGTCTTAGACCGGATCCTATGCCGACGCCGCTTGGAAAGCACGACCTTCAAGCTGCATCCGAACTCATTATTCGAAGACGGGACTGTTCCGGTCTTAGAGCCCCGTTGGTGGCGAGTTTCAGCCGTCTTTCGC
>JBATHN010000035.1:0-2212 GCA_049666885.1 Desulfobacterales bacterium | reverse complement strand
ATTTACACGCCACCAATACAGCAGATTTTTTGCTGAAAGGGGGAGACATGGTGAACCGAACGGCATTATGGGCCAGCTTGGCGCTGGCGATGATCGTGTTAATTGTCCCCGCCGTCCAGTCGCAGGACCGTTTCACCGACAACGGCGACGGTACGATCACCGATCACGAGCTGAACCTGATGTGGTCCAAGACGGACAACGACGGCGACATCGATTGGAAACAGGCCACGCGCTGGGTTCAATACACTTTTCCCGACACCCTGGTGAAAAAATACCCAAACTGGCGCCTGCCGACGCTGGAAGAGCTGAAGACCCTTTACGTCAGGGATCCGGCCTATGAGGGCTACGAAACCGTCTGCGGCCAGAACGTCAAGATCGTCCCTCAGATCCGCATCAGCTGCGGCTGGGTATGGACGTCTGACGTGGAGGCTATAACGGCGGCGGTGTTCAACTTCCAGCGCGGGATTCATTACACCGACCGCATGGTCCACAAGCGGGCTTACCGCGCCCTGCCGGTAAGGGAGCTGAAGTAGTCTTTTCGTAACCGTTCACAGGGGTGCAACGTCCGATGTGCTTCAAACCACCCAATTGTAAGCGTTTACAGGGTGCCGCAGATGCAAGGCGTCGGGCGCGCAGACGACCTTTTGTACTTCAAGTGCCCGACAACAAAGCAGATGCGGTGCCCTGTGAACGCTTACGCGGCCTGAGTTCAGGTGACCGGTTGGGGCGCCTTCCTTTTCTTTTGTTCCCAGTCCTCGATTTTCGTTCCCTCTTGAACCAGTTCCCAGCCGGAGATCATGGCACGGGTGTGCGCGAACACCGTGTGACCGGTTGTGATCATGTAGATGTGGACGATGAGAAATGACAGAATCGCAAAAGCCCCGGCCAGGTGTATGGCCGCAACCACCTCGAGAGACAACCAGCCGAGTCCCCAGTCTTTCCATGAGTTGTAGCCCCAGTAGAGGAAGCCGGTTGCCATCTGCACCGGAAGCAGAGCGGCCGCCAGGGAGAGGTAGACCAACCGTTGCAGGGGGTTGTGCTTGGCGTCCTTGCGTTTGGGCACCGGGTGCGGTTCTCCTCGAAAAATGCCGTAGGTGTAATAGCGGATCACCGAGAGCATCTTCCGCGTGGTTGGGACATACTGTCGCCACTCACCGGTCGTGAAGAGCCAGAACACGAAAAACGCGAACAGGATCAGCCAAGTGAGGCCGGAATAGTTGTGAATCTCGGCGGCGGCTTTGAACCCGAAGAGGGTGAACAGGCCATTAAGTTCAAAGCCGGTCACCAACAGCAGAAGAATCAAGGCCGTCTGCATCCAGTGCCAAAACCGCTCGTAACGGGTATAAAGATATATGTTGACCATGTTGTTCGATGTCATCGATTAGCTCTCCTTTCTGCCCCTGGCGATGTATCTCCCCAGACCGTGGATGAACACACCTGCCAGGGAACCGAAAACCACCGCCCAACCAAGGTATTGGATGACCTTGTTGACGTCCCGTCCCGGCATATAAAAGCCGGTCAGATTGGCCAGGCGACCGTTTTTGGCATGGCATTCCGAGCACGTCAGGGCCTTGTTTTTGGGAGCCACCATGTGAGTGATTGGAAAAACATAGCTGGTTTCCACAAAATCCATCTCACCGCTGAAGGGCAGCCCCGCATAGGCCATCCCGGACGCGGCGGACTTCTTCCAGTCAAAATCCCCCCAGTAGGCCCCGGTGCCGGGTTTGCCGAACAGGTGCGGGATGACCATGGTTTTGTTGACCTTGTCGTAGGGTGTTTTGCCGCGATGGACCTTGAAGGGGAATATCCGCGAATTGGCATCGTCCTTGCCGCCCACCGGCCAGCTGACCGCTACGGTTTTGCCCGGATCGATCGTGTCTTTGGCGGTCAGACCCTTGAGGGAACCGTTGAACCAGAAGTATTCCGGCACCACGTTTTTAGCCCACCGGAACTCGCCCTTCTTGCTGTCGTATTGGGGTTTGCCGAATTCGTCTTTTTCCTGGTAAGGTTTCCCGTTTTTTTTCTGGCCGGCCTTGGACCAGTCCCACCACATCTTGGTGGGGTTCACCCGCGCAAAGGTCGGAATGTGACAGCTCTGACAGGCCACCTTGTCGGTGTGATCGTTGGCCTTGACACCCGGCTTGTGGGGGGTGCGGGAATGGCAGGACTCGCACATGATCTTGGGCGCCAGGTCGTCCTCGATCAGACTCTT
>JBATHN010000034.1:0-10696 GCA_049666885.1 Desulfobacterales bacterium | reverse complement strand
ATCGAAAAGGAGGTCAAGCCGGGAGGAAATGCCGGACGGGTCTACCTGCCTCTGGATTGGGTGGGCAAATGTGTGAAAATTATTCGTATCGATTGATGAAAGGCGGGAAAGCCTTGAAATCGATCATGATACGGAACAGGTAAGGGTCACGGTAAAAAATAATTCCACACGATTGCGTCGGATTATGGTTTGTCCACAAGGCACATCCACCTGCGCATATCGGGATACGTGTGGGTGGATGTAACGCAGTAGACGGGCCATAAGACAAGCAAGAGGTGGAATTATTTTTTGCCGGGGCCCACTGCATAGAAGGGGAAAAAAATGAGGTACGCAGAGACAGGGTACAACTTAGAGGTTGATCTAACGCGGAGAAACATTGAGCGAGTTGCAACGGACCCCAAAGAGACTGAGCTTTATTTAGGGGGTTTAGGCACAAACGCCAAGATAATTTGGGACAGAGTTCCCCCAGAAGTTGACCCCTTTTCCCCTGACAATCTCCTCATATTTGCCACCGGACTTTTGTGCGGCACGCCTGCTACCGGTTGCAACCGCACCATCGTCTCAACCATCTCCCCCCAGACAAGATTAATGGCCTTCTCAATGATGGGTGGGTTTTGGGCACCGGAATTGAAATATGCCGGTTACGATAAAATTATCCTTCGGGGCAAGTCCCCCGATCTGGTTTATCTGTGGATTAAGGATGACAAGGTAGAAATACGGGATGCTGCACATTTGCAAGGTAAAGGCGCTGTTGAAACGGCTGGGCTTATTAGACAAGAATTGAAGGAGCCCAAGGCTCAAGTGGCGGCCATCGGGCTGGCCGGAGAAAACCGAGTCTATTATGCCTCCATCGAGCAGGGCCGTTCCAGTGCCAGCCGGGGCGGCATCGGGGCCGTGATGGGCGATAAAGGCGTCAAGGCAATTGCTGTTCGTGGAACCAAAGACCTTAATATCGCCCAGCCGGCATTATTCATGGAGCTTTGCAACGAGGTGCTCAAATATATAAAATTTCGCAATGACAATCCGATCCCGGGGGTCATGCCCATTTTAGCCGGACTGGGCTCGCCTCAGGAGATGAAGGTCCATGATGAAAAGTGGCATACCGAGAATTTCATGTGGGGAAATTCCCGCGTCCGCAGAAAAGATTTTTGGGACGAGGACGTCGCCCAAGCGTGGATGGAGACGTTGGACAGTATGCGCACGCGGCTGATCAGCTGCTACAACTGCCCGATGACCTGCGGGGCAACCATATCGCCTCCGGGCAAGCCGACATACATGATGAAATGTTTCTCGAAACTGACCTATACCATGGCGGCCTTTTCGGACTTGGAATTCGGGTTGGGTATCGCTCAAAGCGCCACGGAATATGGCGTCGACGGATTCACGACGCCTCAGGTGATGGCCTTTGCCCTGGAGCTATACGAAAACGGCATATTGACTGACGATGATTTTCCTGGAATGCCCGCCGATAATGAGGGCCGCTTTTACTGGTTGCTTGACCGCATTGTGCGGCGGGAAGGCATCGGCGATGTCCTGGCCGATGGGACCTATTGGGCGGCTAAATCCATCGGCAAGGGTGCCGAAGCATTTGCTCACAATAACATTAAAAAACATGAGCAGCTGCCGCTCAAGCTGTCCATGCTCAATCCTATTTATTTCTTGATGTATGCCACCGGCGAGAAGATGAACATTACCCAGATTGAAGGGCAGTTTCCCCAAGCGCCCTTTCCTTCAAGAGAGCAGAGAGAAGAGTTTGTAAAGGATTGGATCCAGGTGCCCGATGAAAAATTCAAGCAATATTTCCTGGACTGGGAACTGCGCGGAGATAAATCCATACCGTATTACCCGACGCCAGAAATGTGCTGTGACATTGTCGACTGGCAAGAGCGGATGCACTACATCGATGACGCTTTGGGGATGTGCGCCGGTCTGTCCTCATTTCCTCTGAAACCGCCGTACCATATCCACAATTACCCCAAATTTATCGCCGCGGGAGCCGGAATCGATATGGATGAAGACAAACTGACGCAGGCGGCCAAGCGTTATCGGACGTTGGTCAGAGCCAATAACATAAGAAGAGGCATGCGCAGGAAAGATGAGAAACCACCGGAGAACCACTGGAAAAAGAGATTTCCCGAACTCGAAAAAGAGCTCTTAGATACGTATTACAAGTTTAAGGGATGGAACAATGATGGTATTCCTACCAAAGAATCCTTACATGAATTGGGCTTGGATTTCGTGAGCGAAGACTTTTCAAAGAGAGGGATATTGACGGATAGTGAAAATGTTTCCTCCGGAGAAACCTCGGAATGACAGGAAAAGAAATAAAAAGAAGGGGGTGATCACCGTGACGGGTGAGAAAAAAAAGAAAATAGTTAAAACGATTAGAATTGATGTTGACAAATGCAATGGCTGCCGAGCTTGTGAGGTAATCTGTTCCGCCTTTCACGCCACACCGAAATATAGCAGCAATAATCCGGCAAGGTCCCGTATTCGCGTGATTCGTGAGCCTCTAAAAGACATTTATGTCCCTGTATATGCGGGCGAGCATGCTGCGGCTGAATGCATGGGCAGGGACAAATATACGATTGACGGTAAGGAATACGATGAGTGTGCGTTCTGCAGAGCCTCCTGCCCGTCCAGGAGCGAGTTTAAAGAGCCCGATTCAGGGCTCCCCCTGAAATGCGATATGTGTGAAGGCGAAGAAAGGCCCCTATGCGTTCAGTGGTGCTTGAATGATGCTCTGATTTACGAAGAAAGGGAGGAGGAGGTCGAAGAAGAAGAGGAGGACCAGGAGGAGTTGGAGGTTGGGTTGGAATCACTGGCGAAAAAGTATGGGCTGCAGAAGATAATGGATAAGGTTGCCCGAATGTCTATGTCAAAAAAGGAATAAAAAAATAGTGGAGACTGTTGCCCCCTTAAAAGAGATCATAGACGTCATAAAAGAGTCTGGCGGAGATGCCTTCAAATTATGCTATCAATGCGGATTATGCGATACTGTCTGCCCGTGGAACAGAGTTAGAAGCTTTAGTATGCGCAAAATAATCCGGGAGGCTACCTTCGGATTGACTGACATAGAAAGTGATGAGATGTGGCGTTGTACCACCTGCGGAAACTGCCCCAGGCAGTGCCCAAGGGGGGTAGCGATTATCGAAGCCGGGGTATCCCTGCGCAGGATTGCCACGGAATATGGCGTCTTTCCCACTTCTGTCAATCCAGTCCGCGCGATAAGCGCAAGCCTTACTGGCGAAGGCAATCCCTTGAATGAAACGCGAAAAGCGAGGGCGAATTGGGCAGAGGGTCTGTCTGTAAAAGCGTTCACCGAGGGAATGGAAATTTTATATTTTCCAGGCTGCTACCTCTGCTATGATCCAAGATTAAAAAAGGTCGCCAGAGCTACAGCCGATATCCTTAACAGGGCAGGGGTAGATTTCGGTATACTGGGTTCCAGGGAGAATTGCTGTGGGGAGAGCATCCGCAAAACGGGAGATGAGGAATTATTCAAGCGTTTGGCCAGGGAAAACATCAAAACCTTTATCGATAATGGAGTGAAGAAAATCCTTGTTTCTTCCCCTCATTGTTACCATACTTTTAAAAACGAGTATCCTGAATTTATGGCGAACTTTGAGGTGGTCCACATTTCCGAGTATTTGCTGGAGCTGATTAACAAGGGTAGGCTTGAACTTGCCAAGGAATACGGAAAGAAAGTTACTTACCATGACCCGTGCTACCTGGGTCGGCATAACGGAAAATATGACGAACCCCGAAAACTCTTAAAGAAGATATCTGGTTTAGAACTGACTGAGATGGCTGATTCAAAGGAAAATAGCCTTTGTTGCGGAGGAGGTGGCGGCAGGATTTGGATGGAAACTCCAAAGGGTGAAAGATTCTCCGACATCAGAATAAGACAAGCTGTCGGCGTTGGAGCCGTGGTGCTCGCAACTTCCTGCCCATATTGCATCACCCATTTTGAAGAAAGCAGGCTAACCCTGAAGGATCATGAAGCCTTGGAGATTAAGGACATTACAGAAATTGTCCGAGAAGTGATTTAGAGAACCGAAGAATTCTGATGAGGACATAGAAAAGTGGAAAAAGAACAAATTGAACAGCTTTGTAAAAGTTTCGCAGACAGTAATTTCGGAGATGTTATGGTTGTCGGCGGAGGAATCAGCGGTATTCAGGCATCTCTTGATCTTGCCAATTCGGGGTATAAGGTTTATTTGGTTGAGAAATCTCCTGCCATTGGCGGCCATATGGCTCAGCTGGACAAGACCTATCCCACGAATGACTGTTCCATGTGAATACTCTCGCCCAAACTGGTCGAGGTCGGCCGGCACCCCAATATAGAAGTCATGAGCTATACTGAAGTTAACCGAGTAGAAGGGGAAGCAGGAGATTTCAAGGTCACCCTGAATAAAAAGCCCCGCTACATTATAGAGGAAAACTGCACGGGGTGTGGTACCTGTGTGGAGTACTGCCCGGTCAAAGTTCCTGATCCATACAATCAAGACTTATCGTCGAACAAAGCCGTTCATATTTATTTCTCTCAAGCCGTTCCATTAGTCACTTATATTCATGAAAGCTGCCTTTATCTTAAAGAAAAGAAATGCCGTATTTGCGAAGGAGTCTGTAAGAATAACGCCATAGATCTTCAGCAAGAGGCGAAGAAGGTGGAAGTAAATGTAGGGGCGATCGTTCTGTCTCCCGGCTACGAGATTTTTGACCCAGAATTGCGGGGTGACTATGGTTATGGAAAGATGGAGAATGTTGTCACCAGCCTCGATTTTGAAAGGTTATTATGTGCCACAGGGCCACACGAAGGTGAGGTATTGCGCCCTTCCGATAAGAAACATCCTCATAAAATAGCCTGGATTCAGTGTGTTGGGTCCAGGCAGGTTGTCACGGGCGGCAACAGTTATTGCTCCGGGGTGTGCTGTGCCTATACCCAGAAGCAGGTGATTCTGGCCAAAGATCATGACGCTGAAGTTGAGGCGACCATATTTCACAACGACATTCGCGCATTCGGCAAAGATTTCGAACAATTTTATCAAAGAACTGAGAAACTTTCCGGGGTTCGATTTATTAGAAGCTATGTATCAATAGGCAAAGAGATCCCTGAAAACAAGAATGTAACCATACGATACGCTACTGCCGAGGACGGAGTTAAGGAAGAGGAGTTCGAGCTCGTTGTATTATCAGTTGGGTTGAACCCGCCTGATGAAGTGGAAAAATTGGCCGATGTGTATGGCATTGAGCTCAATCCGCACGGATTTTGTAAAACCAATCCTGTTAATCCTATTGAGACCACTCGCCCGGGAGTTTTTGCAAGTGGAGCCTTCCAGGGACCTATGGATATCCCCGAGTCGGTTTTTACCGCCAGCGGAGCTGGTTCTCAATGCGGTGAACTCCTTAAAAACCGGCGAGGGAAACTGACCAAAGAAAGGATGTATCCGCCGGAAAAGGATGTCTCGGAAGAGGAGCCCAGGATAGGAGTCTTTGTGTGCCATTGTGGAGCGAACATCGGAAGAGTCGTCGATGTTCCCTCTACAGTTGAATATGCCTTAACCTTGCCCAATGTTGTCTACGCCCAGGAACAGCTATTTTCGTGTGCGACAAATTGTGCCAAAGAAATAACAGACACGATAAAGGAAAAAAGGCTCAATCGCGTGGTTGTCTCTGCCTGCTCCCCCAGAACCCTTGAGCCGTTATTCCGGGACACGCTTCGGGAGGCGGGAATTAATCAATATTTCTTCGAAATGGCTAATATCAGGGAACATTGCTCTTGGGTCCACTCGCGCGAAAAGGAAGAAGCCACCGAAAAGGCAAAGGATATAACCCGGATGTCGGTAGCCCGCGCTCGCCATCTGGAGCCATTACAGGAGTTTGACCTGCCTGTCGAAAAGACAGCCTTAGTGGTTGGTGGAGGTTTAGCCGGCATGACATGTGCTCTCTCCATAGCCAGCCAGGGACATGAGGTTTACCTGCTGGAGAAGGATACAGACCTGGGGGGAATGGCACGAAGAATTCATTTCACCCTTGAAGGGTTTGATGTGCAAGCCTATTTGCGTGATCTTGTGCGTAAAGTTTACCAGCACCCCTTGATACATGTATATACTGATGCCACTATCACGGCAGCTACCGGTTATGTGGGGAATTTCATCACCAAGGTGACATCGGAAAGAGGGGTCACAGAGATAAAACACGGCGCTGCTATCATCGCTACTGGTGCGGATGAATATAAACCATCCGAATACCTTTATGGAGAAGATAGTCGGGTATTGACCCAGCTGGAGTTGGGGGAGAAAATTGCCAGAGGAGAAGAAAGGCTGATCAACTCTCAGAATCTGGTAATGATTCAATGTGTAGGGTGTAGGCAAGAGGACAGAAATTACTGTGCCCGGGTATGTTGCAGCCATGCTATAAAAAACGCCTTGAAACTGAAAGAGATAAACCCCCAGATGGATATCACCATTATCTTTCGGGATATCAGAACTTATGGGTTTATGGAGGATTATTACCGGGAGGCGTCCAATAAAGATGTTAAGTTTATCCGTTACGAGCCGCATGATAAACCTCAGGTGGAAGCTGTCGAGGAGGAAGGTCGACCTGTTTTAAGGGTTACCCTGCCGGATTATATTCTAGGCCAGAAGCTTGCTATTGATGCCGATTACCTTGTTTTGGCTGCCGCCGTTATTCCCTCCGCCGGAAACAGGGAAATATCTCGATTATTCAAAGTCTCTTTGGGACCCGATGATTTTTTCAAAGAAGCCCATGTCAAATTAAGACCTGTTGACTTCGCTGCGGATGGCGTTTTTCTCTGCGGGACAGCGCACTATCCCAAACATATACCGGAAGCGATTAATCAGGCTTATGGAGCTGCTGGTCGGGCTTTAACCCTTCTCTCACATGATATGGTCACAGTCTCAGGTTCTGTTTGTGAGGTAAATGAGAGGAAGTGCATGGGGTGTGGGGCCTGTATCTCAGCTTGTACGTATGGCGCCGTAGAGTTTTTTGAAACACGACAGGGTAAAAAGGCTTTGGTTAATCCCGTTCTCTGTAAAGGGGACGGTCTCTGCAATGCAAAGTGTCCAACAGGGGCGATTTTTCTAAAGCACTTTACCGATGAGGACATCTTGAACCAGATTGATGCCGCGGTTTAAGATGTATAGAAACATGCGAATGAAAAAAGACGGGACTACCGACTAAGGAATTGAGAACGGATGACTACAGGATTTAAATTTAAACCGAAAATATTAGGTTTTGTGTGCCATTGGTGAGCCTACGGCGCTGCTGATATGGCTGGAGTTTCCAGACTACAATATACACCTGACATCAGGCTTATACGCGTCATGTGTTCCGGTAGAGTTGACCTGGAATTTATACTCAGAGCTTTCTCAAATGGAATGGATGGGGTGTTTATTGGTGGTTGCCGCCTTAATGAATGTAATTACAGCACTCATGGAAATTACGCTGCACTAAATATGGTGCTCCTATGCAGGAAAATAATGGAGCACATCGGGATTAACCCAGAAAGATTAAGTATAAAATTTATGTCTTCCGGTGAAGGCATCCTATTTACTGAAGTTGTCGATGTATTTTGTAATAATGTTAAAGCGTTAGGGCCAATTGGCAAAGGTGAAGGAATAGAAAAAGGTGAATTAACGTCTAAACTTGAAGAAGTGAGAAAGCTGATCCCCTACATTAAGATAGTGAAAAGGAAGAAGCTTGAATCACGTCTTGAAAACGAAGAAGAATATGACGGCATTTTTACCATTGGCGAAATAGACAGGTTATTTAGTAATGTAGTCTCGTACTATATCGACCCGGATAAGTGCCAGGCTTGTATGATTTGTCATAAAAAATGCCCTGTAGAGGCGATTGTCGGCGCCAAGAACCAGATCCATGTCATTGACCAAGAGAAATGCATAAAATGCGGAACTTGTTTTGATGCCTGTCCCTCTCGCTTTGGTGCGGTGAAGAAAATATCT
Source organism: Desulfobacterales bacterium (assembly GCA_049666885.1). Taxonomy (GTDB): domain Bacteria; phylum Desulfobacterota; class Desulfobacteria; order Desulfobacterales; family SG8-13; genus JARFQH01. The sequence continues at coordinate 2,708 of JBATHN010000034.1, read as the reverse complement.
GGCGAGCCTGTGCCGCTTCCCATACCCGAAGAAGAAAGAACCATAGTTAGAAAGAGTATGAAAAAATGAGAGACCTTCTTATTGTATAATACTTGACGATGGGTGGACATATTGCTTCTCGGGGAGCAGGAAAAATTGATTGGTACCGGAAAAAGTTCTGAATCATATAGTGTGATAAGGTGTAAAGGCGGGGTTTGCCGAACTGGTCTTCACGAATTGATCGGAGAAGAACCTCTTTTGATACGGATCGATCAGAAGCCTTATTCGGTGGTGATGAGAACACCCGGGGAAGAGGTATTTCACGCCGCTGGGTTCTGTCTTGGGGAGGGGATTGCGGACTCTCCAGATGATTTTATGACAATCGGATATTGTAAAGATTTGGATCCGAATGTTATTGACATCAGACTCAAACCCGAACGGCGTGAAAAGATTCGAGATCTTCTTGAGCGAAGGGGCTTCGTCAGCCAGACCAGTTGTGGCATTTGCGGCAAGGAAATGGTTAAGGACCTTTATCAGGTATTAACTACGGCAGAAAATGGGCTCAAGATTGAAATCAACAGCATTTTTGATTGCATCAAGAAACTTCCCGAAAATCAGAGGTACTATAATAGAACAAGGGGTTCGCACGCTGCAATGTTAATAGACAAGCAGCTGGAGATAATTTCATTTGCAGAAGACGTAGGACGGCATAACGCGCTCGATAAGGCAATAGGAAAAGGCTTTATCAACAGGAAGCTGCACGAAGCCGCCATCCTGATTCTTTCTTCAAGGATAAGTTATGAACTCGTTCAAAAAGCTGCCAGAGCGCATCTGCCGATTATGATCAGCAATTCAAGACCGACAGCCCTTGCCGCCGAAATGGGAAAGGCACTCAACATGACGCTTGCCTGTACGGGCAAGGAATCCGAATTAATATTAGTTTGCGGCGAAAACCGCATCGTTTTCTGATTTGACTTGATTTAGAAGAAGCCAGTTCTTGTTCAAAACACATCAGAAAAATGCTTCAGCGCCTGGTAAATCAACGGGATGAATATCGCCGGAAGAATGTTGCCGACTTTTATTTTCTTGATTTCCAACAAACCGATTCCGATGGCAAAAATGAGTAGACCCCCGATAGCGGACATTTGAGAAACAACATCGGGCACTAAAAATTGACCTAAGAAAGATGCGGTCAGGGTAATGAGGCCCTGATATACAAAAACCGAAGCTGCTGAAAAAATGACGCCTATCCCGAGAGTCGATGCAAACAAGATGGAACTGATTCCGTCGAGAATCGATTTTGCGTAAAGCGTCTGGTGGTCACCCGAAAGGCCGCTTTCCATCGAACCCACAATTGCCATCGCCCCGACACAATAAAGCAAACTGGCGCTCACAAATCCCTGCGAAATTCCCTTGCTGTCTTTGGACAACCGGTTCCCAATCCAATTTCCCAATTGTTCCAGCCTATCTTCGATTCGAAGCAGCTCACCTAAAATACCTCCGATTGCGAGGCTGAGGATAACAATCAGAAGTGCATCGGTTTTCAGAGCTGTCTTGACACCGATCAGCACGACCGCAAGTCCAATGGCATGCATCATGGTCCGGTTGTATTTTTCTGGGATACCACCTCTGAAAAGTAAACCGACCAGACTGCCTGCAATAATGGACATGGCATTGACGATAGTACCAAACACTTTTATCTCCCTTCAACTCAATCAATCCAGACACTGTCAGAATCGGAAAAGGCCGTCTTATGGTCAATAACACAATCCATGGAAGCCGTTAAATGCAACCGGTTTTGCAAAAGCAGAATGCGCTAAACCCTTTTCATTTTAGAAAGTCTCTGAGCTCAATGACCATGGCGAAGACCGCCGTCACGGCGGCAACGACGTATCCAATACCAGCTATCACATTTTGCTGCCGCGTCGATTTGTTATAGGCGGTTATGTACTTGTTTAGATCCAAATAAAATTTTCGTAAACGCGTTTCGATGCCGACACCGGTTGATGACTTCTCCAACTCGACACTTTCTTTTCTGTACTGCATGTCCTCGATGTTAAACTGGCTGATGGACGCCGAAGCGGCGCCGAAGTGATAGACTCCCAATCCTGAAAATATAAGGGCAAATACAAACCATATTGCCGCTAAAAGATTCATTCGATTCCTCGCCTTCTACTCTGCACGAACGTTACGACTTAGCCAAATATGTGCGAAAACCTGCCGTGGGATTAATGGATCGGAAGATGCCCTCAACCCCACCATTTCCAAAATCCTGTAATGAAAAGTCGTCGATACCATCCGGTACAAAGGGCGTCAACATACAATAAGAAAAACCCTCGACCCCAGCAATTGAAAAATGGCCGGACGGTTCACGGATGGTTCTCGAGACCGTCCGGCGCTTCGGCAAAGCTTTACGGCCTCAATTGAGGTCATCGGCGGGATAAGAAATAGACAAAATTGGAGCTGTTTCGAATCCGGACATTGCGATGCGTCGACCCGTACCGGTTCTTCATGTGGGACAAGATGTCGTTGCCGAGACGATGGAGAGGGGCTTTCAGATTAAAAGGGTGATACGAAAGATAACTTCGGTTGGGCGACGTGCGGGGCGCCTGAATTTCAGGTCGGCACAGACCGCATAAACCAACATCAAATGCTATTTTTTGACGATTCCTATTAGTTTGACACCGATTCCGGATGACGTGGCACGGACGACTTCCGCTCTGAGCATG
>JBATHN010000033.1:0-2413 GCA_049666885.1 Desulfobacterales bacterium | reverse complement strand
AGAAAGTCCTCGGATGCGCGCAAGTATCTAATGCACAAGTCTTTGGCGCGATTGACTCCGAAATTGTGTAACAAGAACGGTAACCAGCTCGGCCCGTTAGGGTCACGGCAAGAAATAATTCCACAAGCAAGATCTGGAATTATTTCTTGCTGGGGCCCTTAAAGACATATCTCCGGAAATTGGGATGTTTTCATTATCTGACTACGATTACAGTCTTCCGCCCGAACGGATCGCCCAAATGCCGGCAGCCCGCAGAGACGGATCCCGGCTCCTGATTTTAGACTGCAGTAGCGGTGCCATAACGCATCGCATCTTCAATGACCTCGCCGCCTATCTCGAGCGGCCCGACGTGTTGGTCGTCAACAACACGGAAGTGATCCCCGGTCGCCTGATAGGCCGAAAGACCACCGGCGGTAAGGTCGAAGTCTTGATTCTCGATTACGCCGGCGGACGAAACGAAGGCGGACGGTTTGTATGCCAGTGCCTGGTGAAGGCTGCCAAACCGCCGCGACCCGGGAGCGAGCTCTTTTTCGATGGCGGGCTTCAAGCCAGCGTGATAGAAGGCGACGCGGGCATTTTCACCCTCGCGTTCGACTGCGACGGTTCGTTCGAGGACCATCTCTACCGGATCGGACAGGTGCCGTTGCCGCCGTATATCCGGCGGGAGGTCGGATATCCTCTGCCGGACGACCGGTGCCATTACCAGACGGTCTATGCCGAACAAAAAGGGGCCGTGGCCGCACCAACGGCCGGCCTTCATTTTTCGCGGGAACTGCTGGCGGGCATACGTGCACGCGGCGTCGACATCGTCACCATAACCCTGCACGTCGGTTACGGCACTTTTATGCCCGTCAGGGTGGACGACATTCGCCAACACCGCATGCACGCCGAAAGATTTCAGGTGTCGGCCGAAGCGGCCGATCGCATCAATCTTGCCAGAGCGGAGGGCGGCCGCGTCGTAGCAGTGGGAACCACCTGTGTGCGCACCCTCGAGTTCAGTGCCGACGACCGTGGACGGATGGCAGCCTGCAGCGGTACATGTGATCTGTTCATTTACCCGGGTTTCCGTTTCAAGGCGATCGATGGACTGGTGACGAACTTCCATCTGCCGAAGTCGACCCTGCTGATGCTGGTCGCCGCCTTTGCCGGAAGGGATAAAGTCCTCAAGGCTTACGGGGAGGCGATCAAAGAAAAGTACCGATTTTTCAGCTATGGGGATGCGATGTTGATCATATAACGACAAAATCGTTTTAGGTTTTAGGATTTAGGTTTTAAGCTAAAGGGTGCCTATCCGCGGTTTCATGAAGGGCACTGATAAGTTTCCGATCCAGAAATGTGCAATTTTTTGCAAGTTCAAGGAAATCAGCGGCATTGTGCGGAGGCATACTGCTGTATGCCGCACAAGCGATTCCGCCGATTGACGCCGACCTGTCCCGAAGCGGGCGGGGAATTGCGGAAAAGGGCCATTTATGGACGGAAACTAAAGGGGGGAGGAGAAAATGACTTACGGATCGTTTGAGGAATTGGAAGTTTGGCAGAAGGCCTGTGTAATGGCTGTCAGGGTTTATGAAGTTTTGGAGAACTGCAGAGACTTCGGCTTAAAAGACCAAATATAGAATGAAATATGGAAAAAAGGTGGGCACCTCCACCCGGATGAACGGTTGCGAAAGACGACTGAAACTCGCCGCCAACGGGGCTCTAAGCCCGGACCAGTCTCGTCTTAAAATAATGAGTTCGGATGCAGTTTGAAGGTCGTGTTTTTTTAAGCGGCATCGGCATAGGGTCCGGCCTAAGACCCATACAAAGCGACTCAGACAGTCAGCCGCTTTTCGCAACCGTTCATCCGGGCTCCGGCGCGTCTTTTTCATTCATCGTGGCGGGCCGAAGGGCCATGGGTATTTTAGCACCTAACCGAACACCAAAAACTTAAAACTTCAGACCATCTTTCCCAATGCTTAACTTCAACATCACATCCCGATGCCAGGAAACCCGTGCACGGACCGGTGTCATCGAAACCGCTCACGGCACCGTCCGGACACCGGTTTTTATGCCGGTCGGCACGCTGGGGACCGTCAAGGCGCTTTCCCCGGAGGAGCTTGTGCAGTGCGGCGCACAGATCATACTGGGCAATACCTACCATCTGTACCTGAGGCCCGGGTGTGAGGTCATAGAGCGCTTTTCAGGACTTCACCGGTTTATGCATTGGGATTGTCCGATCCTGACTGACAGCGGCGGATTCCAGGTTTTTTCCCTGGCGCGGCTGTCCAAAGTCAGTGAGGAGGGGGTGGCCTTTCAGTCGCACATCGACGGATCTTCGCATCTGCTCGGTCCCGAAAAAGCGGTTGCGATCCAGGTGTGCCTCGACGCGGACATCATCATGTGCCTCGACCAGTGTATCGCCTATCCGGCAGAG
>JBATHN010000032.1:0-2323 GCA_049666885.1 Desulfobacterales bacterium | reverse complement strand
CTTGCCAGCCCCCATAAGTATCAGACAAGACATAGAATTTTCATTTAGCAACTGGATATCATAGGCTTACATTGGGTGCCATCCTTATCCCATGGGCGTCAATCGGCTTTTACCCCAGGACCTTCTCAGGCTTTTCCTTAGCTTGCCAAGATGAATATCCGGGTTAAATTAAAAGTGAAACTTTAAATTTTCGGATACAGGAATCGGTGCGGTTCCGCTCTCCGATGCCGTAGCCCCCAAAAGGAGAAGACATGGATCGAGTTGATATCCTCATCATTGGTCAGGGGCCGGCGGGCCTGTCCGCCGCCATCTATGCGAGCCGAGCTGGCATGCGAACCCTGGTACTGGGCTGCGATCCCAAGGTGGCCGGCGACTACATCATCGACAACTATTTCGGGTTTCCCGAACCGATCACCGGAAAGGAACTCATCGCACGCGGTTTCAGCCAGGCGGAGCGGTTCGGCGCGGACATGCGCTGCGAACGGGTGTTGGGGGTTCATGCCCAAGAAGAAGGTTATGTGGTGCGCACCGAGGCCGGAGAGATCGCAACGGCGGCCCTGATCCTGGCCACCGGGGTGTCCCGCGTGCGGCCCGGCATCGCAAATATCGCCGACTACGAGGGGAAAGGGGTTTCCTATTGCGTGAGCTGCGATGGGTTCTTTTACCGCGACAAGACGGTGGCGGTGCTCGGCGAGGGGATATTTGCCGCCAACCAAGCCCTGGAACTGCTCCAGTATACCCCCCATGTGACCATCTATACCCAGGGAAAAGCGTTGGACATGACCCCGGCCTTTACCGGTATGCTCGACGAGGCGGGCATTGCCATCTCCGAGGACAAGATCGTCTCCCTGGAAGGAGAGGGCGAACTGGCCACCGTCGTTTTTTCCGACCAGAAGAAAGTGCCCATGGACGGTCTTTTTATCGCCATGGGCCAGGCCAGTGCATCGGATTTCGCCTACAGCCTTGGTTTGGTGCGAAACGGTGAGTTTATCGAAGTGGACGGCCGACAGCAGACCAACCTGCCTGGCGTATTCGCCGCCGGCGACTGTGTGGGCCGGTTTCTACAGATCAGCGTGGCCGTGGGGGAAGGGGCCTTGGCGGCCCGGGCGGCCATCGGCCATGCCAAGAAGGTGCGCAAAGCCGAAACCAGCTAACCGGTTTCCTTTTTCTTAAAAAACCGGTCTTAAGACAGGCGAAATCCGTTTATGATTTCATCAGGCATTGTTGATTATTGCACGTGGTTCACAAGTATCGCTTAGGATAATTATTCTTGAGTTGAACACCGGCATCAGCCGATTCAGGAGCGGCTTGCCGCGAGTGAATTCGGTCTGCATGCATTTGTTATGCGGTCCTTTTTGGGCAGCCAGTCGCTTCAATTCTTGCTTTGAAACTTTAGAGTCAATCCACCTTCTTCATGAAATGTGAAGGAGTCAGGCTCAGTTCGTTTCATTAAAAAAACAGAAGAGTGTGGATCACCGATCCTATCAGCAAATTCCCTACGGTCGTGTAAGGAGTCTTTCTCGATCTCGATTGTAGTTTGGCCCCACTTGCCATCGCTGTCAAAGATCTGATTCCTAACCACCTGCTTCACCGGGTCCCAATACCAGGTTATTTCGCGTTGATGTACGTTTTCCTCACCGGCAATGAATTTCCATTTTGTGCGGAGGAACTTCTGGTCGTGCAGCCACACGGTAGTGGATTGCTCTGATATGTTTCTCCCATCAAAGTCGAACTCAGAGGTCCACTTAGGGGAAAATATAAGATGTTGGTGTAGGATGGCATTCAAATCGAGCTGCAAGTACGTTCTGGCAATCTCACAAAAACGGGCATCACCGATTTGTGTGTTTACTTGCCATAAGCCAAACTATCAGATTTTACGTCATTTATACAAATAAAACCTGGTAATCACCATTCGACCGTCTAATTGATAGGTTTGGGGCTATATCGGCAGGTACATGTTTCACTCACTTTTAACTTTTGGAGGTATAGTCATTTTTTAATGGGCAGAGTCACCGCTGACTCTGCCTGTTTAGGATTATCCTTGTCTGCCTTATAAGCTTTTGGATGGTTTTTCATAAACCATTGCTGCAGCCATTTGTTGAGCATTTTTCATCTGCGAAACACCATTCTCTGCACTAATTGCCGGCACAGTCGTTAATGTTTCGATTGCGCCTGATCCTCTTACAAGTATTGCGTTGACATGTGCTATATCCACCAATTTGTCGTCAGGTTGGTCTGTAAATATGATAAAATCAAAATCGCCGTTTAACACAAAATGATGACTGATCAGCTTGCCTCCTAAAGCCTCCACCAGTTTTCCAAC
>JBATHN010000031.1:0-6443 GCA_049666885.1 Desulfobacterales bacterium | reverse complement strand
GTCTAAACGGTGCACCAGGCCGAGAAACACCCGGCCGGGTTTGGCGTGGCGTTCCTTCAGCCATCCCTTGGCCAGCTCCAACAGACACACCGCCCCGGAACGATCTCCCTGGGCGAGGAGGCCGGCCGGCTTGAAGAGCGCAAGCAGGTGGTTGTCCTCAAAGAATACCGGCCAGCGTGGATGATAAAAGCATGAAGAAGAGGGCATCTTCTTTCCCAAAACGAAATAATCGACCCTGCCTTGGCCGCACGCGATGTCATGAAGCGTAACGAGAAAGAAATTTCTTCCGGCCGTACCGGCTCACCCGGACCGGAAAAGTTGGGGGCATTGTTCGACAAATGCGGCATTCATTTGTCGGCTCTTCAGGTCCAACAGCTGTGGACTTATCACGGGATGCTGCGTCAGAGCAACCCGGAGCTCAATCTGACGCGGGTGCACAATTTCGACAACATGGTCATCAAGTTGTATGTCGATTCGATCCTGCCTGCCGACCTCGTACAACTTCCCTCGCCCTTACTCGACTTGGGAACCGGCCCGGGCATGCCCGGTATTCCCCTAAAGATCTATCAGCCGCATTTGGAGATCCTTCTGGCCGAAAGTCGCCGCAAGCGGGTTGATTTCCTGGCGACGGTCGTTGATCGGCTGCTGCTGGCGGGCGTGCGCATCATCGAAAAGAAAATCGGCGCCGGTTTCCAGGAGCCGGTGGCCGGTGTCATTACCCGGGCCGTGGAAACAATGGCCAAGACCCTGGAGCGAGTCCGTGGATGCCTGGCACCCGGGGGCATGGTGATCTTTATGAAAGGTCCGAACTGCGAAGCGGAGTTAGAAGAGGTCAGGAGCCGTTGGCTGTCGGTCTACAAGCTGGTTCTGGATCGATCTTACATCATTCCCCACACGCGCCATAATCGTCGCCTCGTGGTCATGGAGCGTCTGGACCAACCACACCATATGCTCCGCGCCAGAGCCGTGGCGCGGTACACGGTAAAAAAAATCGAAAGCGATAAAAACACCCTCTTTAAAGAAATGAAAAAATTGCTCAGCGGTCGGGGACTAAAGAAGTCCGGACAGGCCTTGGTTGCCGGTACCAAACAGATCGCCGAAGCGCTCAAAAATTTTCCCGCTTTGTGCATTGCCTGGATCAGTTCAGGAGACCAGGAGCCGCCACCGCAAGATGCACCCGATCGGTTCAGCTGGTATCAACTGGCCCCGCGATTGTTCGAGACCCTCGATGTTTTCGGAACCCATGCACCGCTCCTTCTGTTAAGGGTTCCACCAATCGATTCCTGGCAGCCGGGTGACGGGTTTGGCAACGGCTGCAGCCTGCTGGTTCCTTTTCAAGACCCTGAAAATGTCGGGGCCGTGATCCGCTCGGCAGCCGCCTTCGGCGCCCATCAGGTCATCCTGCTGGCTGAAAGTGCCCACCCTTTTCACCCCAGGTCACTGCGAGCGTCAGGTGGAACGGTTATGTCCGTCCGGCTCAGACAGGGCCCATCTTTAAAAGAGTTGCCAGCCGATCTGCCGATCATGGCGCTTTCGGTCGAGGGTGCCGACATTCGCGACACGGTATTTCCGCCGTCTTTCGGATTGCTGATCGGCCTTGAAGGACCCGGGTTGCCGGCGATTTGGCGCCGGACTGCCCGCTGTATTCCGATCCGTGCAACGGTCGAGTCCTTGAATGCCGCAGCGGCTGCGGCCGTAGCGCTTTACGAGTGGTCGCGCCGGGCTGTTGAAGGCCGTAAACAGACACGGCAGTCCTATTTTCCCAAAGATGATTACCATTAGCAGCTACATACACCGTGATTCCCTGCGGAACTTGATCCAACGTTGGATGTACGGCGACTCCCGGCGAACGGACGGCGATGAACTCATGCAATTGGTGTACCTCAACAATGCGTATGTGTCTCGTTATCTGGCCGCCTTCTCGGAGGAAATATTTCAACGGTTTCATCCTCATGCTTTCCAGGTCCGCAAGACCCGGATCAAAAGCGATCTCAAAGACGTCATCGTGACCAACGTTCCCTACCGAAACGCGCGTGTGAACGAAATGCTGCATGGATATCGCAGCAGACCCGAACTCTATTACCGTGAGACCCCTTTTCACGGAACCCTCTATTTCAGCGGCCGGACGGCCGGACCCTGTTACATCGGTTCCAACCGCATCAAGCGGGTCCGGCGATTGGCCGAAAAAAGTGCACGGCGAATCATCGACAGGATGTTTGTGACCATAAAAAGACGGGCGGAAGCCCTTGCTGAGGACCGGGCCCGGCATCAGGGTATTTCTCGTGAGCAGTTGATCACACCACCCGAGGATATGATCGCCGAGTTTCTAAAAGCGGAAAGCCGCCTATTGGAGGATCTCAGGCAGGGTCGGCCGATTCAGGATACCGGCGGCCTGGTTATCCAGGACGTTGCCGGTCTCAAGGTAATCGTGGAAGAGGCCGACCGCAGCCGGTTCATGGATATGATCAGCGCCCTGAAGGGCTGCGAAGTGATTGAAACCGAAACGCATAAAGGCCGTTACAATGCGGTCAACCTCATCGTGCGGCTGCGACCCGATCGGGAGCGCATGGCGTCGAAACCGCTGGGCGAGCGCCTCATTCAAGTGATGCAGATGCGGGGCGTCTCCCCTGATGCCGCCAACCGGCGTTTCAGGCAGTTCATCCTGTCCGGTGAAGACAGTGTCAATCTGGAGGTCATTCTTTCCGGCTACCAGGAGATGTTGGAGAGCGAAATCGGTCGCTGCATGCACGAAGACCGGATCATCCGCCAGCGATTGGAGCAGCAATACACCGGCCAATTGGCCTGTAACATAGAGTATCTTATGGGGTATCTGTTCATGCTGCCGGCCTCGAACCGGATGGAACTGGAGGAGACACCGATCAAACTTTGGCACCGATACCTGCCTGACTATTTCGATGAAGTCTTAAAAAGACTCTTCAATATTCCGTCGGTGGAGGTACTGGAGTGACCGGTCGCCGAGCTTCCAAACGCGCCGATTCCGCAATGATTTTTTTTAACCATTGAACAGTGAACCCTGAACCTGGAATCGATCGTTTCAGGGGAAAATACAATAGGAGGACTTGAACCATTGGATAACGGCCTAATATATACGTACATGCAAAATTCTTGGCCCGTTGAAAAGACGACTCTGAATGATGATCCAAATTGCGGATGTGCCCTAAATAAAAAAAACCGGTGTCGGAAAAGTTTTTATCGTCGGAATAGGAAAACAAAAAATGGCGCGAAACACAGATTGTAAAGATCTCGAAGAAAAATATCAAAACCTGGAGGTCGAAGCAGCGGCCTGCAAGGAGGAAAAAGAGGCGTTTTCGTTGTATCGCTCTCTAATCGAAAATGCGGGCGAAGCGATACTGGTGGTTCGCGACGACAGGGTTATATTTGCCAATCCCAGAGCGGAGGAACTTTTTGGATGGACGCAGCATGATTTGGCGGCACGCCCGATCGCGGAATTGATCCATACGGAAGACAGAGATACGATGATGCGTCAATACGAAAAGTTGCTCAGAAGCGAACAGACCTTCCGGGTACCACCGTTCAGAATCGTTGATCGTTCGGACAATATCAAATGGGTAAGGCTCAGGGCGGCGCTGTTTTCGACGGATACCAATCCGGCGGTCTTCTTTTTTCTAACTGATATGACCCGCAGAATAAATACAGAGCAAGAACTCCGCCGCAGCGAGGAGAAGTACCGACGTGTTATAGATACCACCTCGGGCGGCTATATCCTCATGGATCCGCATTTTTTGATCATCGATGTGAATAGATCTCTTTTGCAGATGCTGGGATGTGGGCGTGAGGAACTCATCGGCAAACTGCCGTATACGCTTTACGATAAAAAATCGGTCATGTTTTATTTCGCAAACCAGGACCATATCAGCTTCGAGGCGCAGTTCGCGGTGAAGGGTGGTAGAGAAATTACCCTTCTTTATAATAGAAGCACCTTGCGTGACGAAAAGGGCGAGATCACCGGTTACGTGTCGTTCCTGTCGGATCTGACGGAATTGAAACTCGTACAGCAACGGCTGCGTCTTGCGGAAGAACGCTACCGGCGGATGTACGAAAACGCCGTTCAAGGGATGTTCCAGAGTGCGCTTTCCGGCAAACTCCTGCGGGCCAATCCCTCTTATCTCCGCGTTCTGGGGTACAACTCCTTCGAAGATTTGCTGGCTGCGGAACATGATTTATCCGCTTTCTACTTTAATCCTGAAGACCGGCAGCAAATGCTGGTCGTTTTGCAAAGCGAGGGTAGGCTGGAAAACTATGAAGTTAAACTCAAACGCAAAGACGGCCAGCCGGTCTGGTTGTTGTTCAATGTGAGGTTGACTGAAGACGATGACGGGAAGCCGGTCATTGAGGGGATCATCGTCGACAACACGGCCAAGAAACTGGCGGAAGAAGAACTTCGCAAGAGTGAGGAAAAATTCCGTCGATTGTCGATTCTCGACAACCTGACCGGGCTTTACAACACCCGTTACATGTATAAAGCCCTGGCGGACCTGATTGCAGAGAGCGAAGCATCTAGAATGCCGTTCTCCTTGATTTTTTTAGACATGGATAATTTCAAGCATGTCGTCGACACCTATGGCCATTTAAACGGCAGTCGGACACTTCAGGAAGTGGCCGCTACCATTCAAAGCACATTGATCGAACCGGCTTTCGGAGTGGCATACGGCGGCGACGAATTCGTCGTCGCACTGCCTGGATTTACGAAAAAGCAGGCCGCCAAAAAGGCCCGGGAAATTCAGAACCGGATGCGGAAAACAGTCTATCTCACCAACCAGGGCTTCAAGGTGCGGCTCAGTGCGAGTTTCGGTATTGCAACATTTCCCGAAGATGCCGCCGATCGCACTGCGCTGCTCGCCTTGGCCGACAAGGCCATGTTTGCCATAAAGAAACGCGGTAAAAACGCGATAGGCATCACGGCGCCTGTCGATGTTGGAAAGAAGCCGGTGCCGGACTCAGACGCAGGCGTTTCGGCTGAAGAACCGTCCGCTACCTAAGGGTGGCGACAAGAAATAATTACACATCTTGCTTGTCTTTTGGCTCGTCTACAGCGTTACATCCGCCAACGAATATACCGATATACACCGGCGGATGCGCCTTGTAGACGAACCAAAATCCGGCGCAATCTTATGTAATTATTTCCTGCCGAGACCCTAAACCGTGACCGTCGTTGTTCAATACTTCAGTTTGTAGACCACGTACGGTGCAGCGGTCACTGCCAACAGCACGAGCGCCCAAAGCCGACCCGACAGAAGGTCGTAGTCTTGGATAAGCCTGCTCCATGGGTGATTTGCAACGTAATGGCCGAAGAGGAATTCAAAGGCAACAGTCAGGCACAACCAGATTATGCCAACGGCCAAAGCCTGTCGTGATGATTCAAGCGGCAACATTTTACCAAAAATCCATGTGTAGAGGTAAAACAAAATGACCGCCGTCAGCGACGACACCTGGTGAGCCGACAGCTCTTTCATCCATCGCCCGTAACCGTATTGGCGCAAGACACCGTTTGCGATGGCGATGAAAACCATTGGAATCCATGCGATAGTGTATTTGAGTACCATTTATCTTCTTTTTGCCAGATGGTGGCAGTAAATTCCGTTTAATTTTCATGCCTGATTCAGGTCGTAAATGATTATCAATAGGATGACTGCGTCTTTATCCGGGCAAGCCGTTGACGCAGTTCTTCCAACGCATACTCCTTCGCCGCGATTTCAGACCCAAGTAACTTCTGCTGTTCGGATGCCGCTTTGATTTTGTCGAGCAACCGCACTCTTCTCCGGCGCCCGGTACCGTCATTCACCAACTCGGCCTCATCGTCAGCCATTTCACGTTCGAGATTTTCGAGTTCTTTATAGAGTCCCCGCAGTTCTTTTTCGCCGGTTTTTAGCTGGCTCTCCTTCCCATAGACATTTTTCCCTTGCTGATAGGCGACAATGAAGGCTCCTTCAAGATTTTTGGGACAGACGCCACCGTATACCGCACCTTTTGTCCCCAACCAATATCCATTTCGGGGGTTGCAATACTCCATGAGCCCCGCAGTAAGCCCCTTTTGATACTGCTCGAAATCGGGTTTTATGCCATATCCCGCACACGCCTGTCGATGTTCGCCGATCCTCGAAACCGGATATCCACGCGCACCATCCACATAGCCAATACTGTACCAGTCGGCATTCAGGCATTCATCCTTATTAAGCGTTGCACACCCTGAAAGAAGTAAAATAATCAGGCAAAAAGGAAAAAGTCCAATGCCGAAAAGGGGTTTGGTTCCACTACGATACATCATTTCCTTTCCTTCCGAAAAGTTTGCAGGAATCATCAGATATTGCCAATTATAGACCCCCAAAATTGTAAAAGCCGGAGGACTTCAGAGTCAAGGCGTCAGGGGTGAAGCTGTAATTTCCTACCGCAATCCCTTGAGA